>CAJBHN010000597.1 GCA_903952805.1 uncultured Myxococcales bacterium
GCCCCCTCCTCGTCGACATTGCCGGGCTGGAGGCCGGCCGACCCCTGCCTGCCCGCGGCAGCGTAGAGCGGTTTGAGGCCGGCACCAGGCTGGTGCTCTACTGCTCGGGAGCAGCCTGTTTCGAAGCGAGTTGGACCGTACCCCGGGTGCAGGTCGACGTCGTGGTGGAGGCCGAAGGCAAGGTCGTGGTCATTGCTGGTGACGAGACGGTCTCCGCCCGGAGGTCCCCATGACGGCAGCCATGCTGCTCGATGCCGCGCGGGAGGAGGCTTGTCGGCTGCACACCAGGCCCAGCCTCGCACTGCGGTCGCCGGGAGACTTGGGACCCGTGCTGGAGGCCTTGACGGTATTGTCGTCACTGCTGGCTTCTTCGGCTTTTCATGGTCTGGCAGTGGGTGCCGAGTTCACGATGTTGGACCGACTGGTCCGTCGGGCCGGTCGTCGCCTGGAAGAACATCTCGATGGTGAGCGGCCTCGTGTCACAGCCCTTGTGAACATGCGTGTCATCGAACCAGATGTCGTGCCCATTGGTGACGCTGTCGCGCAGTGTTTGGGGCGGAGTCTGCAGCCCGCTGGCGACGTCGACCTTGCTGAGGTGGTCGAGGCCATCGCGCAGGCCACCGAAATCGACCTTGGCGCGGCCCTGGTTGCCTGCACCGGCGGGCTTGGCTTCGAACTGCCTCGTCCGTGGCGCACGCCGTTCATGCCGCAGCGCCACCGAATCGTGGAGCGTGCAGCGGGACCAAAGGACATCATCGTTGCCATTGAACGCTGTGGCCGCATTGCAGGAAGCGGTCGCCTCGTGGAGCCTGCCATCGTCATCGTGGGGAGCGGCGCATGAGCGGCTTTGTGTGGGACGCCGAAAACGACACCTTTGTGCAACCGCTTCACTGCCCCCATTGTGGCGCACCATCGCCGGTTGTCCCCGACGCCGAGCGCGAGAGTGCCTGGTGTCCTTTTTGTTCACGACCCTTTGAACTGGTGCGCGTCGTCGTCGGCGAGGGGCAGGGGGCGTTGTCGATGACGATCCCTCGACGTCCTCAGCTTGCCTGGTGCTCGGCTACCGGTGAACGCTTACATCGTCCCAGCCTGCTTGATTGGGCAGGGGCCAATGGTTCGGCCAGTCGCAGCGGAACCGTGGTCGATCCCCGGGGGCTGCTGTTTGGCGAGCCCCACCGTGACGTCTGTTGGGACCTGCGCCTGCAATGGACTCAGAGTCGCTTTGGTCACGAAGATGCGTCGCGACCCGACGAGGTCATCACTTCTGTCAGTGTCTGGAAGGGCGTGGTGGTGGCAGTGACGGCCTCGGGCGTCGTCGGCCTCTTCGACCCCGACAGCGGCGTGCCGTTGTTGGCTCATGCCATCAGCTGGCCCGGCGTCGACCTTGAAGACGATGACCACGCGCGCGCGGTGCGCCTGCCTCCGGGCCTGCGCGACATGACGCTGGTTTTGGGGACCGACCGCACAGTGCTGGTACGCGACATGGCGCCAGCATTGTCGGTGCCGTCGTCGGCGAATGGTCGCCTGTTCACCGCGTTGCCTGCACCGCCTGGTCAGCAGTGGATCGGTGCGCCGCTGATGGCTGGACATGCTGCACCGCATATCGTGCTGTTGCGTGGCACTGTCTCCGGTGGCGCCGTGCATGACGGGGTCATCGAGGTCGTCGTGGGCGCTGGTCCCGCTTTGGGCGAACCGCTGGCGTCGGTGCCGGCGGGCGACATAGCCCGGCCTCCTGTGTGGTCGGCGCGGTCGCGCGTGGTGCTGTGGGTGTCGAAGCTCGGTCACGTGTCGATCCTCGATGTCGACAAGCCTGGACAGCTTCCACGGCTTTCTCTGCCCCGGCAGATGCTGGCGCTGCCGCCGGTGGAACGGCCGCTGCTGTTGGTGGTCGACGGTGGTGCTCATCAGGACACGGAACTCTGGCTCGCCGACGACAGCGATGGCCTGAGCGTGTGGCGCGCGCAGTTGTCCCAAGTCCTCGGCAGCGACAGCGAGCATGGAGAGTGGGCTTGGGAACCGCTGTTGCACACCCGCGATGTCGGTTCCTTGCGAAGCCTGGCGGTGGGTCCCGCTTCGCGGGCGGGCACCGCCTGGGCCCATGCCTTGGCAAGCCAGCTCTTCGTTGTCTCCACCGAGCGCTCCACGGCGGCGTTTGCACGTGCGCTGAAAAGCAACGCGTCCGACAGCGTGCTTGCTCGCGTACCCATCGCGCCGCCCGTATTGACGCCGGTGGGGTACCTCAGCCAGGACCGTCAGGGGCTGTGGCTGAGGTCCCTTGGTCCATGGTCATTGGTCGACGACAATCCCGAGCGCTTTCTCGATCCGGGCATCGCCGAAACGCGACCTGCCTTCTATGACCGCACCTTTGCCGTCGCCGGTCGCCAGGTCTTCTTTGCCCACGCAGGTCGGGTTCAGGCCGCTCAGCTTGTTCCTCGTCGCGCCCACGCGGCTGCACCGTGAGACCCATCATGCCTTCGCCCGTATCGTGCTGTGTTTCGTCCTCCGGAGGGCTTGTGGCGGTCGCGCTGCTGAGCGCCGCCATTGTGTCGTCATGCGCCAAGACTCCGCCAGTCCGCTGCCCCGACGAGCCCGCCACCACGCACCCGGTGGACGGCGACAGCAGTCTGCGGGTGACGACGACGACGATGCCGGTGGACCCGAACGCCGGCGGTCAATTGCACGGAGCGGCGTTGTCAGGCGCTCGCCCCATGAACGTCGTCCTCCTGCTGGACTATTCAGGGTCCATGTATGGCGGCTATGACCGCGCCGAGGTCCCAGACTGCGACCGTTGCATCGCTGAGGGGACCCGCCGCAGCGGTCAGCCCTACTTCTACAGCGACCCATCGTTTCAGACCTTCCTGACCTCCCTCGTCGACGCGAGCATGCCTCCAACGACACAATGGACGTCGGTGTCCATGCGTGCCCTGCTGTTCAACAAGGGGCTGTGGACCTTTGATGGCGGCAAGGTGTTGCCCGCGCCTGCGGCGCCTGGGTTTCCGTGGGTTTTGTTGTCGATGAGCAAGGACTCGCTGGCGGACAAGCTTGCTGAGATTCCGCCGGATCCCTTCAAGGCCACCGGGCGCAGCGCAGACGAAACCCACATGAAGCCAGCCC
>CAJBHN010000598.1 GCA_903952805.1 uncultured Myxococcales bacterium
GTGCCGTCGTCGTCAAAGCCAACGTCGAGCTCACCCCAAAACGGATGACGCTTGCCCGTCAGCGCCATGTCGACGTCGCGGTCCCACATCAAGCGCACCGGCCGCTGCAACCGTGTCGCCGCCAACGCCACCAGGGCCGCCGGTGCGTTGCCCTGGGTCTCCTTGCCGCCAAAGCCCCCACCCATGCGCGACGACGTCACCACCACCCGGTGGCGGGGCAGATGCAGCACATGCGACACCACCGCCTGCACCTCGCTCGGGTGCTGCGTCGACGACCACACCGACACATCGCCCTCGTCGCCGGGCTCGGCGTAGGCCGCGTGGGTCTCTAAATAGAAGTGCTCCTGGCCGCCGACCTCGACGGCGAAGCGCAGGCGATGGGGCGCCGACGACAACCCCTGGTCGACGTCACCCTTGCGCATGATGTGGGGCGCGCTCTCGCCGTCGAGGCGGCCGTGGAAGCTCTGCTGGGCGATGGCGGCCTGGATGCCCAAAATGGGCGGACGCACCATGACGTCGACGACGACGGCGGCGGCGGCGGCGCGGGCGGCGTCGACGGTGTCGGCGACCACCAGGGCCAACAGCTGGCCCTCATGTTGGATGAGGCCCCCCTCGGGCACCAGCAGGGGTTCGTCGTGGCGGATGGCGCCGACGTCGTTGTCGCCGGGGATGTCGGTGGCGGTGAGAATCAAGCGCACGCCCGGCATCTGCCTGGCAGCCTCGAGGTCGAGGGACCGCAGCAGGCCATGGGCCACGCGACTTTGCACCGGCCACACCTCGAGGGCATGGCCGCTGACGGGCAGGTCGTCGGTGTAGCGGGCCTTGCCCGTCACGTGGCCGGTGCTGCTTTCGTGCAACAAAGAGCGGCTGACATCGTCGCTGTCCCACGCTCCCTCGAAGGCGAAGTGCTGGTCGCCGTCGTGGGCCTCGTCGACGACGCCGTCGACAAAGCGATCCCACAGCGACGTCACCAGGCCGCGACGGTAGTCGGCGCCGGCGCGCACGTCGCTCAGCGGCGTAAACGTGTGGGCCAACACGGCGTGAACGGCAGCGCGGGCGTCGTCGACGCGGCAACCGACCAGGGCGTCTTGGGCCTTGACAGCCAGCGCCGGGGTCGCAGACACCCCGCCAAAGGCCAGCCGGGCTCGACGCACGACGCCAGCGTCGTCCTCGTCGACGAAGAACGCCGCCGACACGATCGAAATGTCGAGTTCGCGGCGCTTGCTGACCTTGAAGGTGCGCAGGCGGACGCCGGCCCCCGGGCGGGGAATGAAGAAGCGGGTCACGACCTCGTCGGTGCCAAGCAGCGTCTGGCGATAGCCAACAAAGAACGACGACAGGGGAAGGACACGGCTGCCGCGCACCGACGACAACTCGATGCAGGCCCCGAGCGCCAACAGCACCGGCGCCATGTCGCCGATGGGGCTGGCGGTGACGATGTTGCCAGCGAGGGTGGCGGCATTTTTCACCTGGCGGGAGGCAAAGACCCGCAGCATGCGCACGACGGGGGCCATCGCGTCGTCGTCGAGCAGCGCTTCTTCGAAGCGGGCCAGGGTGACCGCACCGCCGACAACCCAGGCGTC
The DNA here is from genome assembly GCA_903952805.1 of uncultured Myxococcales bacterium. GTDB lineage: Bacteria > Myxococcota > UBA727 > UBA727 > VGSZ01 > VGSZ01. The sequence goes on from CAJBHN010000598.1 coordinate 1,584, forward strand.
GCGGAAGTCGGCCACGTCTGCGCTGTTGACGACGCTGACGACGTCGTTCCATGCCGCGGTTGGCAGCAGCGCCGACACATCCTGGCGGGCCAGCACCTGCAATTCGACGACGGCGGCGGTGTCTATCAGCAGGGGCATGGGCATCGAGCGCTTGCGCAGGAACACGCCGAGTTCGGTGGCGCCGCCGACCAGGACACCCCGGTCGCGGTGCTCAGCCTTCAACGCCAGCAGCGTCGACAGCGACGCTGGACGCAGGAAGCGACCGCGAGCACCTTGCACGTCGAGGGCCGGCCGCTGCGCCGGGGTCTGGGCATGATGGGCGCGGGGCCCGCTGCGGGAGGAGCCGCCGATGGCGACGAGCTCGTCGTCGACGACGCCCGCCTGGCGCACCTGCAGGGCATGGCACATGGCATCGCGAATGGGGCGATAGCCCGTGCACCGACACAGGTTGCCGCACAGCTGGTCGGCGAGCATGGCTTTGTCGTCGGGCGTGAGGGCCTGACGCTCGTAGCCCTCGAACATCGAGGTCACGAAGCCCGGCGTGCAGTAGCCGCATTGGCTGCCCAGGTGCCGCACCATGGCGGCCTGGACCGGGTGCAGGCCGTCGGGGCCGGCGAGCCCCTCGGCGGTGATGACCTCGCGGCCGAGGAACAAGCCCACCGGGGCGATGCACGACGTCACGGCCCGCCAACCGAGGCTGCCGTCGACACCGGTGTCGCTGACCGCGACGGTGCAGGCGCCGCAGTCGCCCTCGGCGCAGCCCTCTTTGGTGCCGGTCTGGCCCCGATCCCGCAAAAAGCGGGACAAGGGGGTGTGGGTGGGGTCGGTGATGGCGGGGTCGACGTCGACCGCGGCGCCGTTGATGATGATGACCGGCATTATCGCCGCAGCTTTTCACCCTTGACGCCCGTCTGTCGACTGTCGACTGTCGCCGTCATGAGCGACCTGCTGACCAGCGACACCATGGACGAAGCCACGTTTTTGCAGCTGTCCAAGACGGCCCTCGAACGGATCCGCACGGCCCTGGACGCCTGCGACCCCGACGTCGTCGAGTGCCTGCCCGAGGCCGACATCGTCAAAGTCGCGTTTCCGACCGGGCAGCCCTACGTGCTCAATACCCAACGCCCGGTGCGCGAGGTCTGGCTCGCCGCCGACCGCAATGCCTGGCATTTCCGCTTCGACGGCACCGTGTGGCGGGACAAGCGCAGCGCCGACGAGCTGATGGCCACCCTCAACGGCCTGGTGCAGCGTCGAGCCGGGGTCGATCTGGGCCTGGCTGGCTGAGCCAACGGCGTCCGCCTCAGCGGCAGACCGTCTGGCAGACAATCTCGCCGGTGGGTTGGGCGAAGCACTCTTCGCTGCAGGGCCCTGGCACGGCCTCACCCTCGCCCTCACCCTCGCCGACGACCAGCTTGCCACCGACCGCCTGCAGGTCGTCGAGGGCGTCGGCGAAGCCATCGCAGGCGCCGAGGGTCACGTCCAGCAGCAGGTCTCCCTGGTCCTGGCCGTTTTGGCCAAACTCCAGGGCGGTGCGGTCGGCGAGCAGGCGCAGGGTCTCGGCCTCGTCGTCGAGGGAGATCTGCAACGGGCCGTCGGTGGCGAGGTAGCAGTCAAGCTTGGGCGCAAACGCCCCGTCCCGGGCCTCGGCAAGGCCATCGCTGCGACACAGCGACAACTGCACGGCCACGTCGGTGTCGAGGTTGTCGACGTCGACCTTGACGTCGTTGAGGAAGGTCTGGCTGTCGGCGCGCAGCACAACGCTCATCAGCCACTGCCCCTCGGGCACAACGCGGTTGAACCAGTCGGCCTGGGCCCGGGCGGTCTGGTCGCGACGATCCTCGCTGGTGGCCTCGAGGCTGCGCTGCTGCAAGCCGGTGAACTCCAAGGCCTCGGCGCAACTGTCGCCCTTGACGGCAAAGCCCGTCACCATGGCGTTGGTGCCGGTCCCCGCCCGGAGCGCGAACGCCGCCGACGAAAACGACGGCACCTCGTCGCCGTCGAGTTCTCCCTGGAAGCGGGCCGCACAACCCGAAAGCGCCGACCAGGCCGGCACAACCAGAAGCACAACAAGGGCAAGGGACGACGACAGCCGCGGCATGCGGTCGTGGTGCCACGCCAGCGACGGAGCGGCAACACACGCGCCAGGTCGTCTCGATGACGCCAGCACCGATCGCCACCATGCGACAAGAACACACAGGACCGTACAGGAACGCACAAGACCGCACCGGACCCCACCGGCAGCGGCGAGCGCGCGACGGGAGCGGCGTCGACGGCATCACAGGCCCATGCATGACGTCGTGGTGGTGGGCGGTGGGTTTGGTGGGCTGTCGGCGGCGCGAACCCTTGCCCGCGGCGGCGCCGACGTCGTGTTGTGCGAGACCCTGTCGTACCTCGGCGGCTGCGCCAGCACCTTCAGCCGCACGGTCGACGGCGTCGCGTGCCGGTTCGAGAGCGGGGCGACGCTGTTTTGCGGGTTGGGCCCCGAGGGCCACTTCACCCGCCGGCTGCAGCAGGACGGCATCGACGACGTCACCTTTTCGTTGCTCGATCCGGTCATCGAGCTGCGCACGCCGTCGTTGTCGCTCCGCATCCCGTCGAATCGCGCCGACTTCGACGCAGCCATCCTCGCCCTGCCCGGCGCCCCTCGCGGCACGGAGGGATTCTTGCGCCAGCAGCGCGCGGTGGCCGAGGCCCTGTGGCCCCTGTTTGACGACGTCAGCCTGCTGCCACCGTTTTCGGCACGCATGCTGCTCGCCCATGCTCGACGCCTCGGTGCGTATTTGCCGCTGGCGACGACGATCGGCCGCAGCGTGCAGAGCATCATGGCCGCCCACGACGTCGATGGCTGGGCCCCTCTTCGGTCGCTGTTGCAGGGGCTGTGTCAGATCACGGTGCAGACCGACATCAACCACGCCGAGGCCCCCTTCGCCTTCGCCGCGGTCGACTACCCATTTCGTGGCACTGGCCACGTCAACGGCGGCGTCTCCCGCCTCGCTGACGCCCTGGCCGTCGGGATCACGCGCGCTGGTGGCGAGGTCCGTCGCGGCCATCGGGTGCAACGGGTCGAGCCGGTCGCCCATGGCCATCGCGTCTTGACCAAGCACGGCGATCTCATGGCCCGCCACGTGGTTCTGAACATGCTCCCCGACGACGCCGCCTCCCTGTGCGGCGTCCCCCTGGCCGGGGAGACGGCTCGTTTGGCAGCCCGGGTGCGCGAGGGTTGGTCCGCCGTCATGCTCTACCTGCTCATCGACGACGACGTGGCCTTCGGCGACGACGCCCACCACCTCGAATTGGTCGACAACGACGACGAAGCCTTCGTCGAAGGCAACCACGTCTTTGTTTCGGTGTGCGGCCGCGGTGACGGACATGCGCCAGCCGGCCTGCGGGCCGCCACGGTCTCGACCCACGTGGCCCTGTCGACGATGCGGCGCCTGCACGCCGATGGCGATGCCGGTGACGCCGTCGCCGCCATCCAGACGCGCATGCGAAACCTGGTGGGTACGCGAGCCCCGGAGCTGCGCATCGTGGCGTCGATGACGGCGTCACCGCGGACCTGGCAGCGCTTTGTCGGCCGCAGCGGCGGCGCGGTCGGCGGTGCGCCCCGCACGGCCGGGCTTGGGGCCTATCGGGGGCTTGGGCCAACCCGGCTGTCGCCGCAGCACCAAAACCTGTGGTTGGTGGGCGATAGCGTCTTTCCCGGGCAAAGCACGCTCGCCACCTCGGTGGGCGGTGAGAGGCTGGCCTCGACGCTGCTGCAGGGCCTGGGGCTGGGGCTGGGGCTGGGGCTGTCCTCCCGATGACGGCATTGCTGGCAGTCGTCGTCAAGGCTACCTGTAAGCCAGCAGGTGAATCATGTGGCGTCGTCGCGTCCCCTTTGTGCTGGCTTGCCTGACGCTGTTGGGCGCGGCGTGCTCGTGCGTCGCCGAGGTGTCGGCCCCGGCCGTCGACGACGAGCCCGCCGACCTCCAAGACGGTCCGTCGACGCCTGAACCGGCCCTCTGTGCGCCAGCGGCCACAGCGGTGCCGCTCTTGCCACGGACGTCGACCAACGAGTTCCAGCGCCTGGTGTCAGATCTGCTGGGTCAGCCCGTGGGCGCCGAGCAATTCGCCCGCTGGACCCCGCTGGCCAAGGTCTGGGGCTTCGACACCATGACCGAGGCGCGCATCGACGCCCAGACCTTTGAGGAGCAATGGCAGACGACGGAAGCGCTGGCCACGATGCTGGCTGCGTCACCGCGTGTGACGGCGCTGTGTCCCGCCCCCGTTGCCGCCCCCGTCGCCCCAACGCCCGCCTGCCCGCTGCATGCATCCTACAATCCGGCGGCCCAATACTCGGGCCAACAAGGCAGCGACTGTTGGTCCTATCTCGACGAGAGGGCCAGTCCGCTGCGCTTCGTCGCCGAACGCAACCGCTGGGAGGGCACAGCCCTCATCTGGGACAACGGCCAGCACCCGAGTTCAGCCCTTGGCGCCATGCGCCGCTGGACGGCGCCCCTCGACGGCACGATCGTGGTCACAGGCTCCTTCGCCGACGCCGATCCCGGCGGTGGCGACGGCGTCATCGTCTCGATTCGCCGCCAGGGCACCGACGTGCTGCGCTCCACCATCCCCAACGCCAGCGCTGCGGTCTCCTTCGACGAAAGCATCCGCGTCTCCCGCGGCGACGTCGTCGACTTCGTCGTGCAGCCCGGCGGCACCGACGCCTACGACACCACCGGACTGGCCGCGACCATCGCCTTCACACAGACCCCCGCCGCCGACGGGCGCACGTGGGCGTCATGCGGGCAGCCGGTGCTGCAAGACATCGGCAGCCGGGCCTTCCGCCGCCCCCTGCGCGCCGATGAACTCGCCGACTTCGAAACGGTCTTTGCAGCAACCATGGCGGCAGCGACGACGGCGCACCTGGCCTCGCCCGTTCAAGAGGGCCTCGTGGCGGCGCTGCAGGCGGCGCTGCTGTCGCCCAACGTCCACTACAAGCCCGAGTTCGTGCCGGGAGGCTTTGACGACGAAGAAGAGGGCTTTCGGCGGGCGGCACGCCTGGCGCTCTACTTTCGCAGCTCGTTTCCCGACGACGTGCTGTGGGCGCTGGCGGCACAAGGTGGGCTCGCCACCGACGACGACGTCACGGCCCAGGCCGAGCGCCTGTTGGCGGGTGACACCGAGCAGTTCGTCGAGGACTTCGCCGGTCAATGGCTGGACTTCCGTGCGCCCATCGCCGCCGCTGCCGAGTCTGCGCTGCAGGTCTCCATGCGTCGCGAAGCCCACGACGTCTTCGCGTCGGTGTTGCGCGATGACCTGCCACCGGCGCGCCTGTTCAATCCTGGTTTCACCGTCGTCGACGACGACCTCGCCGCCTACTACGGCTTCCCCGCCGTCGGAGCCGGGGGCACGACCCGCATCAGCACCGACGAGCGCGGCGGCTTGTTGAGCCAGGGGCACTTCCTGACGTCGACGGCGCGGGGCACGGACTTCAAGCGCGTCATCCACCGCGGCTTGTGGACCCTGACGCGCGCCATGTGCCAATCGGTGCCCATGCTGGACCCAGCGACCCGCGAAGAGATCAATGGCTCCGTCGGCCAGATCGACCCCGCCACGCCGCTGCCTGCGCAAATGCAGATTCACCGCAACAGCTCCGCGCGCTGCAACGGCTGCCACGCCCAGATGGATCCACTCGGGCTGGCGCTGGAAAACTACGACCCCGACGGTCGCTTCCGCGAGCGCTACGCCGACGGCAGCGTCATCGACAACGACTTCGACTACCAGGGCACCTCCATGCGCAATCCGTCGGAGCTGTCGGCCTATTTGCAACAGTCCGGCGACTTCGAACGCTGCGTCGCCGAGAAGCTTTTGACCTTCGGCCTGTATCGGGCGCCAGTGCCCGGGGAGGCCTGCGTCGTCGACGACATCGCCGCCGCCAGCGCCGACGTCGCCCCCTCGCTGCACCAGATGACCATCCAGGCGTTTGTGGCGTCGCTGCGCCTCACGGAGCTGCCATGACTGTTCGCGTCGACCGCCGCACGATGCTGCGCCTCATGGGCGTCCAGCTGGCGCTTCCCCTGCTGTCCACGGTGCTGCCGGCGCCGGCGCGGGCCCAGGCCGCTGGCCGCAGCCGCTTCATCGGTGTGTTTTTTCCCAACGGCGCCAACATGCCCGGTGGCACCAACGGCAATTGGAATTTCAACGAAGCGCTGCAGCCGCTGGTGGCGGGTGGATTCCAAAACAACACGATGATTGTCCGCGGCCTGCACAATGGCTTCGGCGGCGTCGATCCCCATTGGCAAAACACGGCCGGTTTTTTGTCGTGTCAACCGGTGGTGCTGGGCGATTCGGCGGTGGCCCGCTGCGGCAAAACCCTCGACCAATATGTCGCCGACCAATACCCCACGCCAATGCGTTCTCTCGAGGTGGGAGCGCCCTATTACCATGTGCATCCCCTCGACGATCATCCGGGCTATTCCAACGACTATCTCAATCGCATTTCGTGGCAAACCGACGATCGTTTCCGTTCACCGATCGCCGCCCCACGCCAAATGTTCGACAAGATTTTCGCCAGCAGCACCGAAGGCGCCGAGCAGATCGCGTATGTGCACGCCCGCAAACAAAGCATTCTCGACAACCTGCACCGAGATGCCACGCGGCTTTCCAACCGCTTGCCGCAGGCCTATCGCCCGGTGCTCGAGGATTACCTGGGCACCGTGCGTGAAGTGGAACTGCAGCTGCAAGCCGGCGACGCCGGCTGCCAGATTCCGTTTGCGGCGCCGTCGGAGGATTTCGGCGACCCCCAGAGCAACTACGTGGCCCGCTACCAGCTGATGAACCAAATGGTGACCCTGGCGATGCAATGTGGCGCCGTCCACGCCGCCACGTTCATGTACGGCCCGAGTTCGTCAGACCTGACGGGCGCCGAAGTGCTGGGCCAGGGCCCCGGCCACCACAGCGTCGCCCACAACCGCGGCGACGTCGGCCTGGTGGCCCGGCTGCGCGGCATGAATGGCATCCACATGGGCTTGGTGGCGCATCTGCTCGGCCAGCTGCGCGACCGCGGTCTCCTCGACACCACGCTCGTCCTCGCGAGCTCCGACATGTCCGACGGCGACCTGCACAACACCAGCAACCTGCCCACCATTGTGTGCGGCGGCGGCACCGACCTGCGTTTCGGCCAGGACATCGGCAGCCCGGAATCCCCCCGGCCCATGTCAGACCTCCACGTGGAAATTCTGCAGAGCCTCGGCTTGACGTCGATGACGTCCTTTGGCGCCGGCGCCGTCGCCAGCACCGGTCAAGGACTGCCGATTCGGACCTGAGCTTCACGACCGCCGACCACCAACGACGACGTGGGCGGCAGAAACTTGGTCACCGCAGCGGCCTACACGCTGACTGGTTTCGCGCCGCGCAAATGGTCGAACCAAAACCATCGCAAGGGTCGAGGTTTACTCGATCCCTTGATTGCGATGGAGCATTCCGCTCAGTCGACGTCGAGCTATTCTGGCTTTTTATCGGCCTTGTTTACGGACTGATATGCAAGCTTGAAAAGCTCGCCAAGCTCAGCAATCTGGCCAAGTGAGTTCAACGAAACCGTCGTCCACCCGGCGATGGCTGTTCCATTGGTTGAGAGCCCGCCTGCCAGTGGAGCAACTTCGTCGGCAGACAATGGAACGGCAACAAGCGGAATCTTTCTATCCAAATACAAACGAACGCAAACCCAAGTACGCTTCTCAGCAATGTGGACCTTAAAATACGCCGCTGAGTCCTCATACTCAACTGGCCTTGTCGCACCGAGGATCTTCTTTATCGTTTCAAACGAATCAAGCTCCTCCTTGGTTGTTGAAATTTTAGCGGGCTCAGCAGAGGCAAGGGGTTGAGGGGTCAGTGCAGTTGTCAGCATTCGCTGCTTTGCCCACTCACCAATCGCGCTGGCCACAACGGGCTTCCAACTGTCGACAACGGCAGCGGTCAGGTTTCGCGTTTCAATGTTGGCAATAGCCAACTTTGTGAATTCTGACGACGGCTCCAGCAAGCGAGTCAACTCAGCGACAAGGTGATTTGTCTGCCGTTGGCGCTGCGCATAGGTTCTAATCAATTCTGGATTGAATTGAGTCTTCTGAAGAAGCGTCAACACATCGTACGGTGGAGCATCATCCAGCAAGATATCCCATTTGGCGAACGGCTCCTTGTCCATGACATTTGGATTCACGATATCCGTGAAAAACCGCCATGACACGCCGCTGCTCAGAATGCCAAGCTTGACCATTGGGTCTTTGGCGAAATAGTCGCCAAGCTGCTCGTCATACGCCGCCAGTTTCTTGCCGACTTCCTTCGCCTCAACGAAGAATGCAAATGAACCACTATGCTTGAATCCCCAGTCGATCGGTTTAGATGAACGGTCTTTCCCGAAATCAGCTTTGTACTCTGGAAGGCATTCTCTCGGATCAGTAAGATCATATCCAAGCATCGTAAAGAATGGGCCAATTAAACTTTGCTTGGTGGCTTGCTCGTTTCCCCTGCAGTGTTCAGCCAACTCTTTTACGCGTTTGATGTAAACATCAATCGACTCTCTCAAATTCGACATCTGGATATTCCCCTTGGTGGACTTGTTCGATTTTTGACGCCAACGAAGTGACCCCGGTGGTGTAGACCGGAAGTGCCCCTGGCGTCACCTTTCTAGAAGTCGGCAACAAAACGGTCGGTCGTGCAGATAATCGGCACCATTCTGCCTGCTCGGCCTACACGCTGACTGGTTTCGCGCCGCGCAAATAGTCAACGGCGTGGTCGAGGCCGTCCAGGGTGTGCTCGAACATCGGGACGACGCGGCGTGAACGCCTTTTAGGAGAGTGATGAAAGAATATAATCCAGAATGATCACTGATCAGTGTCCGTGGGCCACCACGAGAATCGCGTGTGCCCCGAGATGGCGGCGGGTGTGTTGAGAAGGACGCGGCAACGGTCGACCACGATCTGCTCGAGGTCGTCGA
>CAJBHN010000599.1 GCA_903952805.1 uncultured Myxococcales bacterium
CCCCTCGATGCGTTTCTGCGCAACGACAAACAGCTGTCGTTCTTTGAGCGCATCGACATCGTCGAACAGGTCGGTCGCGCCCTGGCCTACTGCCACCGCAAGGGCGTCGTGCACGGGGCCCTGTCTCCCGAGGCCGTCCTCGTGCGTCGCGCGCCAGACTCCCGCAAGCTCGAGACCCGCCTGTTCAACTTCCAGCTCGGCGTCAGCGTCGAGGTCGAAGCCACGATGCATTGGTCGGCGTTGGCCTCTGAGCCCTGGGCCATCTACCAGGCCCCCGAGTTGCGGGAGAATCCCACCCAGCGCTCGCCGACGTCCGACGTCTTCAGCCTGGGGGCCCTCACCTACTTCGTGCTCACCGGCAAAGCGCCAGGGCAGTCGGCGGTCGAGGTCGACCAGCGCCTGGTGCAGGACCGCTGCCTCGATCCCCGCGCTGTCGACGATGGCCTGTCGGAGAACATCGCCAAGCTGGTGGAGGAAGCCACCCAGCTCAGCCCCGTGAATCGCGCCAACGATGTTGAGACCTGGGTCGAATTGCTGCTCGCCGAGGTCACCCGCCCCGTCGCCAAGACGTCGCCGACCAACGAGTTGAATCCCCTCGACGCCCGGCCCGGCGACACCCTCGGCGAAGACCTCGTTGTCGAAAAGACCCCCGATGGACGGCCCCTGCTGGGCCAGGGCGCCACCGCCCGGGTGTTGCTCGTGAGCCGGGTGTCAGACGGCAAGCAATACGCCCTCAAGGTGTCCCTCGGCCCCGAGCACGACGAGCGCTTCGCGCAGGAGGCCAGCGTCCTCGAAGGCATTCGCCATGCCCGCATTGTGCATCTCGTCGACACGCCGACCTTCGCCGGACGCCCGTGCCTGCTGATGTCCCTCGCGGGCACAGAGACCCTGCACCGCCACCTCGCCCAGGAAGGCACGGTCTCTCTCGACCGGGCCGCCCGCTATGGCGAAGACCTGTTGTCGGCGCTGGAACACCTTGAAGAACACCAGGTGGTCCACCGGGACATCAAGCCCGCCAATCTGGGGGTCGGCAGCGTCGGCAAAGGCGCCAACCACCTGACTTTGTTCGATTTTTCGCTGACGACCGCCAGCAAGACCGACCTGCATGTCGGAACCGCCGCCTATCGGGATCCGTTTTTGCGCCTGCGCGGCACCTGGGACTACGCCGCCGAGCGCTGGAGCGCCGCGGTCACCCTGCACGAAATGCTGACGGGCACCCGCCCCTCGTTCAGCTCGGGCCCCGCCGATGGTCCCCGGACGCCAGGCTCGGCCCTCGACGCCGACGCCGAACTCATCATCGCCGTCGAGCGCTTTGACCCCTCGGTGCGGGACCAGCTGGCGGCGTTTTTTCTGAAGGCCTTCGCCCGCGACATCGAGAATCGCTTCGCCACCTGCGACGAAATGCGCCGGACCTGGAACGTGGCCTTTGGGCCATCCCGGGCCAGCTTGCCGAGCAAAGGCGTCGTCGCTGCTGCCACCAGCACTGCTTCCGACGGTGACGTCGACG
>CAJBHN010000600.1 GCA_903952805.1 uncultured Myxococcales bacterium
CAACGATCCTTCGGCGCAGAGCTGCATCGCGCGGGTTCGTTTCGGGGCGAGCCCCTACATGCTGCCCACGGTCATCGGGCAGTTCGCACCGGTCGCTGCGGCCCATCGCAAGAACCCCGAGGTCCAATACACCAATGCGTTGCTGGTCTGGGAGACCGGCGACCGCAAAGCATTTGCCAGCGCCCTCGAGCGCTATGCGGCCCTCGTTTCGGCCACTGACTCGAACTTGCAGGAACTGGTCGCTCGCAAGCGCTCGGCCCGTGGTGACGTCGACTCCTCGCCGCTGAAGGCGGCGTTAGCCACGGCTGCCGTGTTGCTCGCGACCCTCGCCTTCAGCTCGACCATCGGGCGACAAGAAGTCTCCTACCACCCGTTGACGGCCATGTGGTTGCTGCGTCACGGCATCCTGTTGGCCGGGGCCATGGGGCTCGTCGCGGCGACCAGTTCGTCGGTCGTCAATGCGCTCCGCTTGTTGTTCACGCCGGCGTCGGCCCCGGTGTTGTTGCTGGCGATTGCCGGCGGCGCCGGCGCCCAGGGCCTGATTCAGCTGATCTACGGCATTGGCACAGCCCCGGCGGACTTCTCCCTCGTTGTCGGTCTCGCTGCCAAGGCCATCGACGCCGTGCTGCTGGCGTTTTTCTTTCAGTTCGCGGTGCAACACCACTTCGAAGTCGGAGGTGACCGACGCGTTGGCGTGGTGGTGTCGGTGCTCTTGTATTGGCTCTACGCTGGTACCTATGTGGAAAACTGGGTCGGCACCACGACGTTCTTCATCTGGACCAGCTTGAGCGCGCTCGTCATCGGCGTGCCTTCCGCGCTGCTCTTTGCATCGACTCGCTCGGTCTTGCCCACCATCCTCTGGCAATTCTCCCTCTTCGCACTCCAAATGGTGCTGCTCAAATGATGAACCGCCCTTCACGCTCCACCCCTGTGTCTCTGCCCGCCGTGCCGGCCGCGCTGCTGGCGTGGGCCGCCTCTGGGGCCGTTCATGCGCAGGGATTGGGCCCTGGCGGCGGCGGAGGCGGCGGAGGGCTCGCCGGCGGGATTGGCGCCGGCGATCACCTGCTCGTCGCCGTCAGCACGGCCGTCATCGCCACCGCTCTGCTGCTGATGGTGCGCCGCGTGGCTGGCCGCGCAGCGATCGTCGCCATGGGCGCCGTGAGCATCATGCTGCTGGCTGTCGCCGCGGATGCGCCGGCGTGGCTGGTCGCCTCGCTGCTGCTTCCCGTGCTCGCTGCGGCCCGGGCCGCCACGTCGCTTGGACGGCCCATGGAGGCAGCGCCGGTCATGCTGACGCTGATGGCCGTTGGCGCCGTCGCGCTCATCGACCCAACCTGGCTGGGGATCATCCAGACCCAGGCCGTCGCGCTGGTGCTCGGCGGTCTTGGTTTCGCCACCGTTGCTGATGGCTCGACGCTGCTGGGCGGCCTGGGGCCGGTCTTTGTCACCGACGCCTGCCTTGGTGTCGAGGGGACCGCTGTCGGCATCGCTCTGTCGGCGTCGCTGTGGCTGCTGGTGGGCGCGTCGTCGCGGCGCGTGGTGCTGGCCGCCATCGCCCACGGCGCGGCGTTTCAAGCTGCGAACCTCGTTCGCATCGGGCTGGTGGCGGTGGCGATGCACCACAGCCAGGACCTCGCTGAGGAAGTGCATGGCTGGGGGGCGCTGATTCCGCTCCTGCTTCATGCGGCCATGCTGGGGGCCCCCCTCGTGCTGTTGAATCGCCGCCGCCTGCGCGCCAACGACGCCAACGACGCCAGCGCTGTCGATGGTGTTTCGCCGGTGCACCGACTGGGGTGGGCGTCTTCGACGGCCCTTGGCGGCGCCGCGATGACGGCCGTTTTTTTTTTGGCAGCCGCTGGGTGTGACCCGCCAGTCATCGAGCCCGCCTGCGCCGTCGACGCCGACTGCAGCGAGGCCGAGCGCTGCGTCCTGGGTGGCTGCGTTGCCAGGGGCGTAGGCGAAGGCGAAGGCGAAGGCGAAGGCGAAGGCGAAGGCGAAGGCGAAGGTGAGGGTGAGGGTGAGGGTGAGGGCGAAGGCGAAGGCGAAGGCGAGCCAGTCACCATCGTCGAAAGCGCCGAGCGTGTGATTGGACCCGAGGGCGGCACCATCAGCCTGCGCCTGGTGGAACTCGTGGTGCCCCCCGGGGCGCTGGCGGCGCCGACGCCGATTGCTGTTGCGGTGACGACGTTGCGCTTGCCGACCTCGCCGCGGCCGTTGTCGCTGCGGGTGACCTTTACGCCCGATGGCCAGCGTTTCTTGGTGCCGGTGAAGGCGACGTTTGTGCATGCCGCCGGCGTCCATCCAACCACCTGGTGGACCGAGGCCGGAACGTTCGTCGACATCGGTGGCGAGGCCGTCGATGCGACCCATCTGCGCGCCACCAACACGCATTTCAGCTCCGCCTATGTCGGCGAGGCCAACGGGGGCGAGGGCGAAGGCGAGGGCGAGGGCGAGGGCGAGGTCGACAGCGGCGACTTCACCTGCAGTCGCAATCGCGATTGCCTCAACGGCCAGGTCTGCGACCGTGCGGCCCTTCGCTGCGTCGTCGGCAGCTGTCAGGCCACCGAAGAATGCCCCGAGAATTTCGTCTGCGGCGAGGGTCGTTGTTTGTTCTCCGGCTGCCTTGAGCACACCGACTGCGGCTTTCCATTTTTCCTGTGCGACTTTGACTCGGCCACGTGCTTTTCGGTGACCCTGCAAGGCTGCAGCAGCGATCGCGACTGCCCGGCGGGAAATCATTGTGACGTCGACACCGGCGCCTGTGAACCCGGGGCCTCCTGTCGCTTCGACACCGATTGCTTCGCCGGCGAGCGCTGCACGGCGTCTGGCACCTGCGCCGAGCGCCAGTCCTGCCTCGGTTTTGATTTTGAATGCCCCGACGACGCGTTTTGCTCACGTGAGCTCCGCACGTGTCTTGAGCGCGATTTCTTCTGCAACAGCACCCATGGGTGCCCATCGAACCAACAGTGTGATCTCAGCACCCTGCGGTGCGTCAATGAGACCTGCCGCAGCAACGGCGACTGCGCTCCCGGCACCGTGTGCAACGGGCTCCGAGGTGGACCCATCGGTACCTGCGAGGTCGTCACCGGGCCTTGCACCAAAGACAGCCAATGTGCGTCGTTTGAGGCCTGCAACACCACGGTGGGCGGTTGCGTCGTGCTCGACTGCAGCGACGGCCAATGCGAATGCAGCGACGACACCGGCTGTCCATCGTTGTTTTGTGAGCATGGCCAATGCTTCGATCTCGCCCAATCATGCCTCGTCGACACCGATTGCCTCGCGAGCACGGAGGTGTGTTTGGTTGGCCTGTGCATCGACCCGACCCAGGGTGGGGCCTGCATCACCGACGATGAATGCCCCATCGGCGCCATCTGTGGGGCGAGCGGCGTGTGTCAGATCTTTGCCGCGACCTGCGCCATCGACAGCGAATGTCGTGAAGGCGAGCGGTGTCTGGGCGGGTTGTGCATCGGCGGGGGCGCAGACACCGTCTGCACCACCGACATCGAGTGTACTGGCGGCGAGATCTGTGGCGTCTCGGGCATTTGCCAGGCGCTGACTGGCCGCTGTGCTGTCGACGCCGACTGCCAGGCGAGCGAGGACTGCATCGGTGCCCTGTGCATCGCCCAGAACTCGTCTCAATCGTGCCGCACCGATCAAGACTGTCGCCTGGCCGAACTGTGTTCAGCCGAGGGCATCTGCAAGACCCTGCTGCGCGGCTGCCTCACTGAAGACGACTGCACGGGCCTGGAGACCTGTTTGGGTGGTTTGTGCATTGCCTCCGGCTCGCAGCGCTGCGTCACCGACATCGACTGCCTCACCGGTGAACTCTGCTCGGCGGCGGGTGAGTGCGTGCGTCCCCTCGCCACCTGCACCGACAGCGGCGACTGCTTCGCTGGCGAGGCCTGCCTCGGCGGCTTGTGCCTCTCGTCGGGCAGCCAGAGCTGCGTGCTCGATCTTGACTGCGCCGAGGGTGAAGTCTGCTCGGCGGCCGGCGAGTGCATCGCCCTGGTGGGCCGTTGTTCGACGAACGCGGATTGCGCCGCCGCCAACGAGGTCTGCACCGGCGGCTTGTGCATCGTCAGCGGCGACACGACCTGCATCGTCGACGGCGACTGCCCCATTGGTCGCATCTGCAACGCGAGCCGCGTGTGCGAAGCGACCGTCGACGCCTGCGTGGACGAGGGCGACTGCTTCGCCGGCGAACGCTGCGTCGGCGGCTTCTGCCTGACCGGTGGCGATTCCCGCTGCGTGCTCGACAGCGACTGCGTCGGCGGCGAATTCTGCGGTGCGTCAGGCATCTGCCTCAGCCTCGCCAACCTGTGCGCGGCCGACAGCGAATGCCCCGCCGGTCAGCAATGCCTGGCCGGTTCCTGCTCCGCGGTCTGCGGGGCCGACGCCGACTGTCTCGCCGCAGAGCAATGCGACCTTGCAAACTTGATCTGCGTTGTCCGGTCGTGTCAGACCGATTTCGACTGTCCAGCGCCGTCGGTTTGCGGGGCGTCAGGCTTTTGTCAGCAGTGATCGTGATCGCGACCGCACGGAAACAGTAGACGCGCCGCCGGGCGCCAAGCATGGAGGAACCCGAATGAACCCAAAGAAGGTGCTTGGCTTCGGCCTCGCGACAGTGGCAGCCGTTACGGCGGCCGTCGTCTTTGTTCGCAACCAGCCCGCCGTCGACGACCCTTCGTCGCCCACGCCGGGGCCGATGATCACGTCGACGCCAAAGCTCGTCGCTGCGGGCGCCGAGCCGACCGCGCGCGACATGCGCTTCGCCAAAAAGGACGACGACTTCGTCGCCGAAGGCGTCCGCGTCCAAAACGACGGCACGCTCACCGTCCTGTCCCGCAACACCGGGCCCGCGCTCATTCAGCGTCCGTCGTCGGCGCGCCTGGTGCGCGGCACCACGGTGGTCGAGGAGTTGAAAGCCGATGCCGAGTCGGCCGGGATCATGTCGAGCAAGGACGCCTTTGACGCCGTCCGCTTCGACAACCGCTTCGGCGCGGTGGACCTCGAATACCGCTACGACGGCCGCGGCGTCGAGGAGTTCTTCCACCTCGACGAATCGCTGAGCACCAAGATCGCCGCCGAGGGGGTCAACCTCGAGATCACATCGGACTTCCCGAACTTCAGCCAGAAAAATGGCGCGATTCTGGTCGACGGTCCCACCGGGGCCCCTCTCTTCATCGCCGGCAATGCCGAGGGCGACGCGATGAAGGTCGCGGTGGCCGAGCACTACGGCGACGCGCGCGTCCGCCTCAGCGGCGACCTCGAATACAACCTGCCGACCGCCTACGCCGTCGACGCCACGGGCGCCAAGAAGGACCTGCAGCGCCGCTTTGAGATTCGCGACGACCACCTCGTCGCCACCACGATCCTCGACGCCGCCTGGGTCAAGACGGCCAAGGCGCCCATCGCCATCGACCCCAGCGTGATCGAAATCGGCAACGTCGACATCGGCAACTTCAACAACACCACCAACATCGTGCGCGACTCCACCGGCACGCTGCACATCGTCTACAAGCAGGGCTCACGCCTGCGCTACGCCCGCGGCGACGGCAACACGTTCCAGGTGATTGCGACCATCGACAGCGGCGACCCGTGCCGTGTCGACGACCGGACCCCGGCCCTCGCCGTCGACAGCCTCGACAACCTGTATCTGTCGTTCACGTCGGTCATCAACAACACGTTGGTCTCCCCCAACGACAACCGCTCCCGTGGTCAGTGCTCCCGCTACGCCATGGCGACGACGGTCGCGGCGCAGCAGATTCGGGCCCTGTGGACCAAGTGCGCCAATCGTTGCCAAGCCAACGCCAGCACGCTGGCTCCGTGGGACAAGCCCCTCGCCATCGCCTACGGCCACGACGCCGGCGTCTCTGAAGACCAGCCTGGCCTGATCCAGACCGGTACCGACGGTGTCGGCTCACCCATCCTGGAGACCTTCGGCAACGTCCGCTGCGGCCGCGATGACCGCTTCCGCAACTTCGAGCTCAACGTCATGGCGGTCGACCGCGCCGACCGCGTCCACTTCGGCGTCATGAAGCACCACGACTGGGCGTTCAACAGCTTCCTCGTGACGCTCAACCCCGACGGCACCTGGGTTCGTCCCCAGTGCACCGGTGCCTTCGCGATGACGGAAAACCCGATCTTCGCTCTCGACGAAATCGCGACCACCATCGACCGCAACGGCAACCTGCTGCTGCTGTCCATCCCCGAGAACTTCCACGCCCACCACGGCAACATCACGGCGGCCAACACCCAGTTTGCGGCGCCCAACATCGCCCAGCTCAAGGTGTTTGACCCCCAGACCCGCACCTACCTGCACAACGCCAGCAATTCGGAGAACCCGGCCCTCGAGTTCGACCCCCGTCGTCCATCGACCAATGCCGGCGCCGAAACCGCCGTCCCCCAATATCTGATCGACTCTCGTGTCGCCCAGACCGACAGCACCGGCATCTTCCATATTTTCTACACGATCCGCCCGACCATCGACGACCAGATTTCGCCGACCGACTGGTGTGTCAACGTCGCCAAGTTGCGCCACGCCTGGTTTGACACCAAGGCGACGCCACCCCGCTTCGAGGTGGAGACGCCATTTTCATCGCCGACGGATTGCGGCAAGTTCGAACAGAACCCCAAGGCGTTCTTCACGAAGTCGGGCAAGCTGCGGGTCTTCTACACCCAATGCGTCGCGACGCCTGGCACCGGCGCCGTTGCCCACCAGGGCCTCGCCAATGGTTGCACGACGTTCTTTGCTGATACGACGACGGACGGCCCCGTTGGTTCGTCGGCCCGCTCGGTCCCCACCGAGGTGGAGAGCCACTTCCAGGCCAATCCGGTCGGTCAGAACTTCCCGGCCTTCTCCCAGATGATCGAGGACTACGAGGTCGTCTACCTGCAGCGGAAAAACAGCATCAACAGCATGCTCTTTTTCAAGTCCGCTCCCGACGTCGACGCCGCTCGCCTGGTGGCCCCGATCAGCCACTCGTGGGTCGGCATCGCGAACCCGTCGTTTGAGTTCGGTCCCGTCGTCCGCGACACCGGCGCCGGCAACTTCGTCTACAAGCTTGAAGTCTCAGTATCGCCTGCGTTTACGCCGACCGACATCGTGTACTTCAAGGACAACCTGGTGCCGGCGACCTTTGGCGCCAACATCCGACACCAGACCGACACCCCCTTGAGCGACACGGGACCCACCAAGGGCATCTTCTACTGGCGTGTCGTCCCCCGCGCCGTCAGCGGCAGCGCCGAGCCACAGTTCGCGAGCATTCGCGAGATTGGCGTCGACCTGCAAGCCCCGCGTGCGTTCAGCCTCATTGCGCCTGGTTGCCCGGTCAACGCCCTGGGCGTGAAGCTGGACCCCGCCTGCAACGCGCAGCCGCCCCCCGACCCGGTGTTTGAGTGGTTCCCCGCCCTGGATGAGTAGAGCCATCTCAACTTCGCCTCCGGTCGTTGCCGCACGGTGACACCGACCGGAGGCGCAGGATCTGTCTTGTGCTGCTTTTTGTCTCCTCCATCCGTCGGGAGCGGTTGATGACCACGCGTACCTCTCGCGGAACATGGCGTGTGCCTCTCGCCGTGGCCCTCTTCATCTGGGGCCTGGCGGGAGCGTCGTGGGCCGCCCGACCCACCGGCTTGCGCTACCCGCTTGCGGGCACCCCGATTTTGAACCCAGCGCCGCAGGTCGCCTGGGCGCCTGGGGAGTTGGGCCTCTGTGCCTGCACCCTCAGCGCCGTGGGCGCCCCGGCTGCGCAGTCCGGCCTGGAGCTCGAATTCTACCGTGGCTCCTTCGGTGGCATTCCCGACTTCACGCAAATCTCTCCGGTCCAAAAAACCGTCAGCGCCAACACCAGCATCGCGTCGTTCGCCAACGACGACTTGTATGCCCTCCGCTTCACCGGGCGCATCGACATCCCTGTCGCTGGCTCGTGGGTCTTCACGGTCACCGGCGACGATGCCGCTCGACTGTTCATTGACGGCACCCAGCGGGTCAGCATCGATGGCTTGCGCACCACTCCGTCGACGGTGGCGTCGGCGTCGATCACGCTGACCAGGGGCTTCCACACCATCGAGGTCCAATACGTCCGCAACGGCAACGCCGGGGTTTTGGACCTGCTGTGGCAGGGGCCGGGCATCGGCATCGACACCGACGCTGACCTCGTCGTCGACGCCCCCGAGCCTGTCCCCAGCAGCGCGTTCAGCTTTGTGCCGGCGCTCAGCGCCGCCTGCAGCGCGGCCTCTGGCCAGTCATCATGCACATCGGACGACGCCTGTGGGGCCGGCTTCTTCTGCACGGCGAGCCCCACCGATGCGTTTCGCGCCGTTGGCATTTGTCAGCCGGTCGCCCAGACGCCGCTGTGTGTGGCCAGCACCGAATGCGGCAACGATGCCGTCTGCGTGTCGCCCACCGACGAGGGCGGCGTGACCCTCACTGAGGCCTCATTCAGCTGTCCGCCTGATGAGCCGGGCTGCGACCTCGACGGCGGCGCCGTCAACGCCCCCATCAGCGGTGTGGCCACCGAATTCTTCCGCGGGCTGTTCACCGCCCTGCCGGACTTTGACCAGCTCGTGCCCCTCGAAGAGGTCGTGGCGACGAAGTTCGTGATGCCCGCCCACGCCGGCGAGGACGGCTTCGCCTACCGGATGCGGGCATTTGTCGACGTGCCGATCGCGGGCACGTGGGATTTCTTTTCCATCAGCGACGAAGGCTCCAAGGTGTTGGTCGACGGCGACCTCGTCGTCAGCAACGACTTCCTTCATGGCGCGCGCGAGGCCCAGGGCAGCAAGTTTCTGTCCGCCGGCAAGCATGAGGTCGAAGTGCAGTACTTCGAGCGTTTTGGTTCGGCCTCGCTGCGGGTCGACTGGCAGTTGCGCGACGCCAACGGCATCATTGTTCGTGCCCGCGAAGAAATCCCGACGTCGGTGCTGAGCCACACGCCCTCGAATCGCATCACCTGCTCGACCGATGGCTTGTCGTGTGCGCCGCCTCTGGTCGGCGAGCTGCCCCGCGAGGTTGATCACCTCGTTGACCTCACGCAGGTCAGCACCGTCCGCGGCATCACCCTTCGCCAGCGTGTGCAGCGCGCTCGCTTCAAGGTCGCTCCGCGGGTCAGCTACAGCGTCGAGGTGTCGCGGACGCCGACGTTTGGCGCCGCCGACCTGCTGCTCACGTCGTCGCGGCAGACCGGTCTGCGCCTGCCCTTCACGCAGACCACGGGTGCCTCGCTGCTGGAACGCCGTGAAGCCGAGGCTGCGCAGCTGATCGGCTCCTGCGGCCAGGTCAACGTCGACGGCATCATCTTTGAAATGCTGTGCAGCGGCAGCGGCGCCGTGACGCTCACGTTCAACGCTCCATCCACGGGCACGTATCTGTTCCGCACCCGGGTGACCGGCGACCAGACCTTTGGCGGCACCATTGCCCCGGGGGCGGCGGTCAACGACCCGGTGCTCGTGCAATTCCGTCTCGACAGCACGGTCGTCGCCGGCATCATCGACGACCCGCTGGTGCCAGCCATCCGTCGGGGACTGCGCGCCGTGACGGCGAACCGCAGCGTCATTGTGCCGGCCACGGGCAAGCGTGAGACCCAGGAGTTGCTGCTCGAGCTGCCGGTGACCGCGGGGCCCCACAGCATCACGATGCAGTTCATCAACGATTTCTGCTGCACGCCGTCAGACCGCAACCTGATGGTCGACTTCGTCGAGATCGCCGGTCCGAGCGAGACCCAAACGGTGCTGGCGGCGCTGAGTCAGGGCCCGGTGTTTTGGCGCACCCGTGCGTTCGACGGCCAATCTCGCTCGACGGTGTCCAGCGAGACTCGGCTGATCGATATGCCGGATTTGACCCCGCCCAAGACCCCGATCATCAGCTATCCCGAAGAAGCCGCGATCGTGCTGTCGACGTCACCCGCGGTGTCCTGGGCCGAGGTGCCCGACGCCACGGGCTACGAAGTCACCTTCACCAACAGCGTGACTGGTCAGGCGCAGGTCGTGACGACGACCGCCACCTCGATCGACGGTCCGCCGTCGCCGCTTGAGCGTGGTGACGCCGTCACCATTGAAGTCAGCGCCGTCGACCAAGCCGGCAACCGCTCGCCGCCGAGCAGCAAGCGACGCGTGGTCGTGTCGCCGCGGATTTCCTATAAATTCCAGGCCTCGCGCGATGCTGCCTTCACGCCCCAGGGGCTGTTGTTTGAAGGTCCCAGCCAAAGCAGCCGCACCTTTGGTCCTCTCAACGTGCCGGCGGCAGCGACCTTTTCGACCAAGATCTCGTCGGTGGGCCCCCTGTCTTCCGGCAGCGATTGCGGCGTCACTGGCGACGGCTACCAACTGCTGTGCGGTGGCAATCAACGCCGCGACCACGCCGTGCTTGTCCCAACGACGGGCGAATACGTCCTCACCTTCGACGCCTTCCAATCGATGGGTGGGCCCGACGACGTGCGCATGGAGGTCTTGGTCGACTTGACCACCGTCGACACCATTACGGTGCCCAATCTGCGGGCTGCACCGGGAACCTTTCGCGTCCGGACCACGCTTCAGGCAGGCAATCACACCATCAGCGTGCGCTTCACCAATGACTTCTGCTGCGCCAACACCGGCCGGGTCGGTGAGACCGGCGACCGGAATCTGTTCATCCGCTCCGTCAGCGTCGACGGGCCGGCGAACGTGCCCACGCTGGGCGACCTCTTCGCGCTCGGACCATTGTTCTGGCGCACGGTGGCCGTGGACGGCTTCGGCAACACCCGGACCGCAGCCCCGACCCACGTCGTCGAATTCCCCGACCGCACGCCGCCGACGCCACCGCGCGTGGCCTACCCCGAGGATGCGGCGGTTGTCGTCAGTCAGAGCCCCACGTTTCTGTGGGACGCCGTCTCGGACGCCGTCGCCTACGACATCGTCGTCACCGATGGTGTTCAAGAACTGATC
>CAJBHN010000601.1 GCA_903952805.1 uncultured Myxococcales bacterium
CACCGCGGTGCCGCTGATTTGCACATCGAACGCCGCCAGGCCCAGCGGTGACAGCGGTCGTTTGACGGAAAAGCCGGCGTCAATGCCGAGGGCGGCGGCGGCGTCGCCCAAGGAGGTGCTGCGCTCCAGGTCGGGAGCGTCGTGGACCCGAAACAGGGTCGGCAAGCCCCGATCGACGCACCAGCGGGCGACGCCTTCGTTGGCGGCCACCATCAGTCGCTCGATGAGCAGGTGCGCCGACGTCGACACCACGTCGCTGACGCCGGCGGGTCGGCCCTCGGCGTCGAAGTGCAGGCGGGCCTCGCCCCTCTCGACGGCCATGCCGCCCCGAGCCGCCCGCTGGACCCCCAGGCGCGCCGCGGCCGCCCGCAGGCGTCGCAGCGTGGGTTTGACGTCGTCGACGACGGCGGCTTCGTCGGCGTCGTCGAGGTAGAGGCGGGTGGCGTCATAGGTCAGACGGGCATGGGAGCGCATGACGCCCTCAAAGACGTCGACAGCAGTGACAACGCCGTCGACGTCGACGCGCAGCTCGCAGGCCAGGCACAGGCGGTCGGCGCCCTGCAGCAGGCTCAAGCGATCTTCGCTCAAGCTGCGGGGCAGCATGGGGATCACGAGGTCGGGCAGGTAGACGCTGGTGCCGCGACGGAAGGCGTCGTCGTCGAGGACCGAGCCCTCGGGCACCAGGGCGGCCACGTCGGCAATGGCGACCACCACCCGCAAAGCGCCGTCGTCGTCGGCTTCGAAGCAGCCGACCGCGTCGTCGATGTCCCGCGTGCTCTCGCCGTCGATGGTGACCAGCACGATGTCGCGCAGATCACGGCGCCGGGCCAGCTCGGCGGCGATCACGACGGCGACATCGGGGGCGGCGTCGGCGGCGGCCAACACCTCGGGCGTCGGCGTGCCGGCGATGCGGTAGCGGCCCAACAGGCCCGCCATCGACACCTCTGACGCCGGCACCACCGCGGTGAAGCGGGCGCGGGCGCCGTCGATGTCGGCGGTGACGTAGGCGCCGTCCTCGACGGCGTCGGCACCGTCGATGGGCCAGTCGGTGTTGGCGACGGCGCGATCGACCCGCAGGAAGCGCTTGCCGCCCTTGATCACCGTCAGGCGGCCTGTGAGCGTGGTGCGCAATCGTTTGAGGAGGCGAACGTCGACGGCGGTGCTGCGATCGCCGGTGCGCTCGATGTCGGCTTCGACGACGTCATCGTGCAGGAAGCGGTTCAAGATGGGGGGCGGCACGAAGGCGGCGCCATCGGTGGCCTGGACGAAGCCGAAGCCCTTTTCATGCACATGGATGCTGCCGCGAACTGTTGTGGTCATGGACGAGGGCTACCGCCACGGCCCGCGCTGCACTATCCCCCTCTCCATGTCGTTCTTCGCCCAAGACAAACTCGAAGTGCTCTACACCGCCGAGGCCATCCAGGCCCGCGTCGCCGAGCTCGGCCGCACCATCACCGCCCACTACGCGCCCTTCGTCGCCCGGGGCGACAAGCTGGTCGTCGTCGGCATCCTGAAGGGCTGCTTCGTGTTCCTGGCCGATCTGGTGCGCGCCATCGATCTGCCCGTCGACATCGAATTCATGGGCGTGTCGTCGTATGGCGACGCCACCGAGTCCTCCGGCGTCGTGCAGGTCACGCAGGACCTCACGAAGTCCGTGCAGGGCAAGCACCTGATCATCGTCGAGGACATCGTCGATACCGGCCTGACCATGAAGTACCTGCTCGAGAACCTGGCGACCCGCCACCCGGCGTCGGTCAAGCTGGCGTCGCTGCTCGAGAAACCCGAGAAGAACACCTCCAAGGTCCACGTCGACTTCCTCGGCTTCGCCATCGC
>CAJBHN010000602.1 GCA_903952805.1 uncultured Myxococcales bacterium
CGCGTGGGCTCGGCCCTCGGCGACGCGCTGGCCCCGCTGCTGGCGGCGGGGATGCTGACCCCACCCGCCCGTGCAGGTGGACAAACATCCGACCCTGACTCACATCAGCGTCGGGCGGCTGACCGATGAGAGATCTGGCCGCGCCGACGGACACTATGATCGCCGTCTGGGTCCGCTCCTGCTTTGGAGGCCACATGTTCTCGGTCAACGCTGGTGCTGCACGCGCCCTCCTCTCGGTCCTCGTGCTCGGTCTCGTCGTCACCGAGGCCGGCTGCCCCGACCCGGGCCCCGACGTCGATACCCGCGCGGGCCCCAACCGCAGCGCCACCGACCTCGACGGCGATGGCGTTGCCAACGTCGAAGACACCGACCTCGACGGCGACGGCATCGACAACGGCGCCGACCACGACATGGACGGCGACCGCATCCCCAACGAAATCGACGACGACATCGACGGCGACGGCACCATCAACGTCGACGACGATACGCCCCTGGGTTCGTCGGCGCCCGGCGATACCGGCCCGTGGACCGACATCGACGGCGACAACCTGCCCAACATCTTTGACACCGACGACGACAACGACGGCATCCCCGACGGCGTGTCTGGCCCCGGCTCCTGCGACGGCGGCGCCACGGTGGTCAACGACGAAAACGCCGACTGCGACGGCTACTGCATCGACCTCGAGGCAGGCCTGGTGGCCTGCGACGACGGCGGCGTCCCCGGCTCGGGCTTCCCCGACGCCGACGGCGATGGCACCCCCGACAACATCGACCCCGACGACGACAACGACGGCATCCCCGACGGCGGCGACACCAACCCCCGCGGCAACGATCCGTGCGTCGGCCTCGAAGGCCCGCCGCCCGCCGAGTGCAACGACGACCCCGTCGCGGGCGAGGGCGAAGGCGAGGGCGAGCCCCAACCCACCTGCAACACCCAGACGTTCGACCCGGCGGACCCGATCCCGCCCCGCATCCTGCTGGTGGTGGACCGCTCGGGCTCGATGAACGAAGACGCCGACGGCTTCACCGGCTCCAAATGGGACGCCGCCAAGGCCGCCCTCGTCGGCACAGGTGCAGACACTGGCGTCGTCGGTCAGCTGGAGCAGGCCGTCGAATTCGGCCTCTACATGTACCCCGCCGGCTCGGGCACCGATCAGCAATGCCTGCCCGGCAGCATCAACGACAGCATCTCGCTGAGCAACCACACCGACATCCGCAGCCAGATGTCCAGCACCGGCCCCGGCGGCGGCACGCCGACCGCTCCCGCCCTCGTCACCGCCCGCATCGAGCTCAATCGCCTCGGGGCCACCGGCGGCCAACGCGCCGTCATCCTCGTCACCGACGGCGGCCCCAACTGCAACGACAGCCTCAACGGCAGCACCTGCCGCTGCGTGGCCGACCCCAGCCAGTGTCAGAGCTTCTCGGCCAACTGCCTCGACGACGCCAACACCATCGCCGCTGCCAACCAGTTGAACCAGGCGGGCTTCCCCGTCTTCGTCCTCGGCATCGACGGCGCCCTCGCCTTCGGCGACGTCCTCACGCGCACCGCGCAGGCCGGCGGCACGGGCAACTTCTTCGGCATTGGCTCGCAAAGTGCGTTGGCCCAGACCATCGAAGACATCGCGCTGCGCGTCGGCTCCTGCCGCTTTGAACTCAGCGGCGCGCCGCTGGCCAACCAGTTGACCGTCGCCGTCGACGGCGCCGCCGTCAGCCAAGACACCGGTCGTCAGAATGGGTGGGACCTGGTGGGCGTCAACACCGTGGAACTGTTTGGCGCGGCGTGCGACGCCGCGCAGCGAGCCACCCAGAATGTCTCTGTCCAAACCTGCTTCTGACGTGACCTCCACCGCCGACCGCGGACGACGACAAGCGCCCTCCCACCTGATGTGGTGGGCGTTTTCGTTGTGCAGTGTTGTCGTCGGCGGTGGACCGAGCCGTGCCCAATCCGCCGGCGGTGCCGCCGACGCCATGGGAGACCCCGCTCGCGTCCTCGTCGTCGTCGAAGACGCCGGCAACGTCGGCCTGCGCATCGCCGACGCCCAAAGCGTCCACGAAGCCGTCATCACCCACCTGCGCAAACAGTTGGGCAACGACGCCGTCATCTACGAGGGCAGCCGCAAGAACGCCGCCGCGATGAAGAAGATGCTCGGCAGCAGCAGCGAGACCCAAATCCAGGACTCCCAACTGGCCTACTACGACGCCGCCATGAAGGCCGCCCCGTGGCGGGTGAAGGCCCGCTTCGGCCAAAAGAAGAGCGAGCACTTCGTGCTGCTGACGTGCAGGAAGGTCGGCTCCGACAAGAACGTCGACAAGAACCTCGACAAGAACCTCGACGAGAAACGCTTCGTCGGCAAAAACTTCAGCATCGCCAAAGACGCCATGGTCAAAGGCCTCGCCGAGTTCTGCCTGCTGTTGCCGACGACGGCGACGCAGATCCCCGTCGAGAAAACGCCGGGCCAGGCAGGCGTCATTCCCGGCCTGCACAAAAAAGTGCTCAAGCCCTGGTCACCGCCACCCCGCCGCGAGTGACGCCACGCGCTCAGGGCAGCGACGGCACACCGGTGCCCTCTTTGGCGCCGGTGAGCGAATCGAGGCGGGCCTTGGTCGACGTCGTCGGCTGCAGCTTCTGCGACGTCTGCAGCGCCTTCTTGGCCTCGGTGATCTTTCCCTGACGTGCTTGCAGGTCGCCGAGAGCGAACCAGGCGGCCGCGTTTTTGGGGTCGGCGTTGGTGGCGCCCACGAGGAGCTGTTCAGCCTTGGCGTCGTCGGTGCCCAGGCGCGTCAGCGAGATGCCGAGAGCGGCGCGGGCACGGGCGTGCTGGGGTTCGATCTTGAGGGCCTGCGTCAGCTGCTTGACGGCGCCACGGTGGTCGCCGGCGGCCTGCAGCACGAGCCCGAGCTGAAACAGAGCCGGCAGATGGGTTTCGTCGGCGTCGATGGCGTCGACAAAGACCTGAGCTGCGCCCTTGCTGTTGCCGAGGCCGAGCTCAGCCATGCCCAGCGTGTAGAGGGCGTTTGGATCGTCAGGACTCATCTCGACGGCGCGCAGGGCGAACTCACGGGCCTGCTTGAACTTGCCCACCAGGCTCAAGGCGTAGGCGGCGTCGGCGGCGAGCTCGGGGTCGGCCTCATTCTTCGTGGCCGCGTCCTCCAACACGGTGGCGCCCTCGGTGTTCTTGCCCGCCGACAACAGGGCCATGCCGTATTCGTGCTTCAGCGACGTCGACTTTGGCACCGCAGCCACGCCGCGGGCGTAGGCGTCGAGGCTGCCGGCGGTGTCGCCGGCCTGGTCTTTGGCGATGCCGAGGTAGAGCCAGACCTTCTCGCTGGCCGGGGTTTGGGCGGCAGCCTTCTCGAGGTGGGGGACGGCGTCCTTACCCTTTTGCTGCTGCAACAGCGCGAGGCCGAGAGCCTGCTCGGCGCGGGCTGCGTCCTTTGGCGACAGCGCCGGGTCGAGCAGGGCCTTCTCGAGGTGCCCCTGGGCCTTCTTGGCATCGCCACGGCCCACCAACCCTTCGCCAAGGGTGATGCGTTCAACCGAGGTCAACGTGGGGGCGGCAACCGTGGCTGCGGCCACGAGGAGGACGGTGTGCATGGTGGGCTCTCATCGCTGCGACGTCGGCCAACACAACCGACGGTCGAAAAAATCAAACGGCACAATCAACAATCACTCAGCAGGCGCGCCCGTCAGTAGCCGCCGCGCAGCGCTTGATCGAGCTGGGCGTCGGTGCGGGATTTGAGGTCTTTGGGCTTCAAGTCCTCCACGATGGGATTGCCGCCGCCGTCGAGGCGGGCCGTTTTGAAGGTGGCGTAGACCTCGTCGAGATCCTTCTTGTGCACGGCGAATTGGTCGGCACGCCCCTCATAGTGGATGACGTAGGCCTTGGTGTTTTTCACGAGGTAGACGGCCTGGGCGCCGCCGGGCAGCTGCACGTTGCCAAAGTGGTCAAACGTGAAGCTCGCCAACAGGGCCCGCTGGCCATCGATGCTGAACTTCTTCTTGGCCAGCAGCTTGAAATGCGGCTTCTTTTGGTAGGTGTCCATCTGATTGAGCAGCAGCAACTCGACCGACGCCGATGTCGGCACATCGACGACGTCGATGGTCAGCAGCGCCTGCACCCCCCGGTTGCCCAGGCAGCGCACATGGCGGGGCTGGGCCTCGCAATCAAAGCCGGCGGGCAACACCACGGCGAAGAAGCCAGCGGGGTCGAGCAGGGGCTTGTTCACCCGACCAACCAGGTTCTGGAAGAGCTCATCAGCGTGAGCCGTCGACGGCAGCAACGGCGACACGAGCAGCACAGCAGCGAGGAGGGGCGCACGAAAACGCATGGCTGTCATGGTAGCAGAGACGCCAATCATGGCACGGCCATTCACGCGTCGACGACGACGGCGCCCGCCTGCACCATGTGGGCGATGGCGGTGTCGCCGTCGCCGGGCTGCAGGTTCACCGCCCGCACGCCGGGGCGCAGCAGCTGCACCGTGAAGCCATGCTTGAGGGCGTCCATGACGCTGGCCTTGACGCAATAATCCGTCGCCAGGCCGCCGACGACGAGGGTGGTCACGCCGTCGTGCTTGAGGTCGTCCAACAGGGTGCGTGCCCCGCTGGCGTCGCTGCGGACGCCGTCGAAGGCGGAGTAGCCGCCGTCGTCCTCGGGGTTGGTGCCCTTGTCGTAGATACGAGCCCGCGTCATGTCGAGGTCGCTGTGGAATTCGGCGCCGCTGGTCCCCTGCACGCAATGCGGAGGCCAGATGCCGCCGCGGGCCTTGAAGTGGCGGGTGCCTGCGGGGTGCCAGTCTCGCGACGCATAGACCGGGGCCAGGGGATTCAGTCGCATCCAGGCATTCAACGGCGCGACGATGGCGAAGCCGTCGTCGACGCCAAGGGCGCCACCGGGAAAGAAGTCCAGCTGGGGATCGACGAGGAGGATACCGACCGTCATGGGCCGAGCCTAATACGTCGCCACCGTCGTCGCCACCGTCAGCGCCAGCGTCGTCGACACTCACCGTCCCAGACGGCGCCGGCCGTGGGTCGTGGCCGCGCGCGCATCGACCCACGTTCCAGCGACCCGACGATCCGCGCTCAGTGAATCAGGTCGTCGTCGCTGTCGACGCCGGGTCGCAGCACCACCCCCTGCCGCTTGAGGGTGTCTGAGACCTCGCGCTGTTCGGCCGGGGTGCTGGCGCGGCGGTAGCGGTCGACGAGGCCGAGCACCTCGCTGTCTTGCAGCTTGCGGCTCTTGTCGCCGTGCAGACTCATGGCGCACAGCAGCTCGACCAATTCGCGAAAGCGGTCCGCCAGCTCGGCGAACAACGCCGACGACGTCGCCGCATTGGGCCTCACCATGCGGGCGACGGCGTCGTAGGCGCTGCCGCCAACCGAGACGTAGTAGTCCACCGAGGTGGGCCCCCTCTCGACGGCGCCGGGGAAGAACCCCGACAAATACAGGGAGCTGTCGCCCATATGCTTGTAGAGCCGCAGGGCCTCATGGGGCTCGGAGTCCTGGGCCCGGGCCATCAGCTCGGCGAGGATGGGGCGTTCGCCGCGATCGGTGCCGGCAAAGGCGTGATCGCTGCGGGCAAACTCCGTCAGCAGGTTGACGACGTAGACTTGGGCCGTGTGGCTGAGGGCCAGGCCCTTTTTTCGCAGCGAGTCCTGCAGCGTTTCCCTGAAGTACTCCCGCATGCTTCCCACCAGCATCGCTGTCGACCTCCTTCTTGTCCCGGCCGACGACCAAGAACCTCATCTGGTTCTGCAGCCGTCAGAGGGCCATGAGACCAGCGTAACCGACGACGACGACGACTTCCTGGATCTGGCCAGTCGCGCCCCTGGATGTGTGTCCAGGTGAGACGACGCGACGCGCCAGATCAGATGGCGTACACTGCGCGCGCCATGACGAGACTTCCCCTTGGTCAGCTTTTTGTTGTCGGCTTTGACGGCCACGACGTCCCCGACAGCGCTCGCAACCTGTTTGTCGAGCACGGCGCCGGTGGGGCCATCCTGTTCAAGCGCAACATCGACAGTCTGGAGCAGACCGTCGCCATCAACACGCAGCTGTTTGAGATCGGCCAGCGCTGCGCCCAACCCTTGATCGTCTCCGTCGACCAGGAGGGTGGCCGCGTGGCCCGCCTGCGGGGCATCTGCACCGATGTGCCGGCGATGCGCATCGTCGGCAAGGCCGCCGAGACCGACCCCGAGCTGCCCTACCGCCTCGGCGCCATGATGGCCCGCGAGCTCGTCGCGCTGGGATTTCATTGGGACTTCGCTCCGGTCGCTGACGTCGACACCAATCCACACAACCCCGTCATCGGCGAACGCTCGTTTTCCCGCGATGCCGCCGTCGTGGGCCGCGTCGCCGCCCGCTTCATCGAAGGCATGCAAGGCCAGGGCATTGCCGCCTGCGCCAAGCACTTCCCCGGTCACGGCGACACCGACACCGACAGCCACCTCGCCCTGCCCCGCCTGTCCCACAGCCTCGAGCGGCTGCGCAGTGTGGAGCTCTTGCCCTTTCAACGGGCCTGCGCCGTCGGCGTCGCCAGCGTCATGACCGCCCATGTCATGTTCCCGGCTCTCGACGAGCATGAGCCCGCGACGTTGTCGCAGACCATCCTTGAGCAGCTCTTGCGCCAGGAGCTTGGCTACGACGGCGTGTGCGTGTCTGACGATCTCGAGATGGCCGCCGTCGCCGACCGCTACGACGTCGAGGTCCTCGTCGAAAAAGGCCTCAACGCCGGCTGCGATCTGTTTCTGATCTGCCACGACAACGACAAAGCCGCCCGCGCCATCGAAGCCGCCCACATGCTGGTGGCGTCGGGCAAAGTGCCCCTGGAGCGCGTGCAGCAGGCCCTCCGCCGCGTGCAGGCCATGAAGTCCCGCTACGTCGGCGCGCCAGCGGCGCCGTCGTTGACCGACGCCCGGGCATTGGTGCGCTCCGCCCCCCACCTGGCCCTCGCCGAGCGCCTGGCAGCCGTCACCGTCGACGGCGTTGAACGCGTGAGTTCCATCGTCGACCTCGGCTGAGCGGCCCTACGAGCGGGGACCCGCGCCATGCCGACGGCCGCGTGTCTCGGCGCTCCTCAGGGCACGAGGGTCACGTTGAGCACGGTCGTGATGGGAACGCCGCAGGCGTTGGCCGGCACCGTCGCGGTGGCTTGTTTGGGGGCGAAGCCCGTCACCGTCACGTCGACGGTATAGCTGCCCGGTCGGCCAAAGCCGCCTTGATGCCGACAGCCGTCGTTGTCCTCGGGGACGACGACGGCAACCTCTGCAAAATCACCACTCGTCAGCCGGACGGTGTTGGGGTCGCAGTAGACGAAGCCATCGGCGTCGGCCACGCGGACGCTGATGGCCGGGGGCTGGCCCTCACAGGGGTCTTCGCCCTCTCCCTCACCTTCGCCCCCGGTGTCGGCGGGCCCGGCGTCGGGGCGGGCGTCCTCGACGACGATATTGCGGCACCCAACGAGGGCCATCAGCGACACCAGCGGCAGAAAGCGCGACACCAGAAGCATGTCGCGATCGTAGCAGCGGCTCGGCGACGGAGCCATCTGCCGGCCCCCTGCTGCTGACGGCGGCACCGCCAGACCAATCCATGCCCATCCATGCGGCCGCGCGCCGAGGAATTGTCCAAGTATCGCAAATGCTATCGTTGGCATCAAATACAAATACAAAGAAGAAGAGCGAGAATCAGCGCGCTCGGGCTTTTGGTCGCGCTGGCTCGCGGCGGGTACGCCGCATCGTCTTGCGCGCGGCTTCGGCAAGGAAGCCTGAGCGGCTCATCCCTTCCTCCGCCGCCGCAGCGTCGATGTCTCGCAGGAGCTTTTCCTCGATGGTGATGTTCACTCGAACCACGCGCTGCTCGACGGGCTCCGCCTCGACCTCAACCAATGCGTAGAAGTCGTCGCCGCGCTTGTCGCGCAGCAATTGCTCCACCGCGTCAAGGTCGCTCGGCTGCGGAACCGCGAGCTCGTCTTCCTCGAGGCCGTCGAGGTGAAGGCGAAGCGCTTCGCTTGCCATCGCCTTTGCTTCCTCGAGCGTTGAGCCCGCCGAGAAGCACCCCGGAAGATCGAGGAACTCGACGCCGAAATCCGACGAGGGAGTTTTCCTCAGAACGGCGACATACTTTTCCATCATCGACCTCCAAGACCGGCTTGCCGGCGAATGCTTGCGACAGTTCCAGGCGGCAGATCCTTCTTGGGATGCGGCACCGTCACGCGTCCAGGCTTCACCGGATGCTTGAACTGCGCGTGGCTCCCTCGACGTGCGACCTCGACCCAACCATCGGCGTGAAGCTCCTTGATCAGGTCCTTGCTGGAAACCGATGGCATGCCCTACGGTACACACGGAGTGTGTACCCGGCAACCGCGGTCACGACCGGGCTACAAGCAGATGCCAACATTGCATTTGCGCAAAGCCCTCCAGGGATTGGCCGCAAGCGGCCATCCCTTCC
>CAJBHN010000603.1 GCA_903952805.1 uncultured Myxococcales bacterium
AGCCCTGTTGGGGCTGGAACGTGAAGGTCGCGTCGCTTTCTTCCATCTCGCCAGTTTCCACGCCCGTGATGGGGTCAAGGCGGGGGGCCTCGGTGTGCACGTCGACGGTGCGCAGGCCGTTGGGAGCGTCCTCGATGGTGACCGTGCCGTTTTGGGCGGGCTGGTCGTAGTCGAAGCCGGAAGCAGAGTCGCCGCCGCAGACGTTGACGTAGATGGCTTCTGACGCGAGCTCGGCTTCGTCGTACGAGAAGCGATGCTCACCGACGCTCAACGCCTCCAACGTGGTGCCAGAGACCGCGACAATCACCATCCCGGCGCCGACGCCACGCTGCTCGCGAACCACGTTGACTGACGTGTTTTGGTATTGACGATCGCTCGTGCCTTCCAGGCGGGTCGCCTCACCATCGAAGCCGCGGCGGGCGCCGAAGTCGCCGGCCAGGAAGCCATCGCGCAGCGCCATATTCGAGCCGCCGGCGAAGCCGATGTTCTGCGCAGGGTCGACGTAGGTGAAGTCTTGGACGCAGCCGATGGAAGCGAAAATTCCCGCACCGCATGCGCCGAGGAGGATGTGTTTCATCGCGTGTTTCATCGCATCGTCCTTGTTGGTGTCCGCTGAAGATGCCGGCCCGGCACCCTCATTGTGACCACGACCGGGCTGATCTGCAACTGGGCCATGCAGCGCAGGTGGCGCCCTGGTGGGCGTAGCCGCACCGTACATGGTCGTGGAGGGCGTTGGCCGGCAGACACGCGGTGCTGGTAAGACCCGAACATGATTCGACATGCGTTGGCTGTGCTGGTCCCGGTGGTGCTTTTTTCGTCGTGCGCGACGCCCCAGCTGGGCGGGGGGGACCTCCCAGCCAGGCCGCCGTCGCTACGGGCGGCCTTTGACGTCATGCCCGACGGCGCCGAGGCGCGGGTCCGCATCCTGGATGACAACGTCGACGCCTGGGTGGCCCGCTTCAACGCCATCGAATCTGCCACCACCAGCATCGACGTCCAGTATTTCATCCTCGATCCGGATGCCTACGGCCTGGCCATGCTTGGCCAGCTTGCTGAAAAGGCCCGTCGTGGCGTGAAGGTTCGCCTGATGATCGATGCCCGCGGCGCATTCGGCACCATTCGCGGCGCCCAACGCTTTCTGCTGCAGGAAGTTCAACGCGCCGGCGTCGATGCCCGCGTCTACAATCCGATGCTGTTTCAAATGGCCGATGTCGTGGCCCGCGGCGATCTGCGCACGGTGACGGCGTCCAACCACGACAAAATGGTCATTGTCGATGGTCGGCTCGCCATCGCTGGTGGTCGCAACCTCAGTCAAGACTACCTCGCCGATCCTCGCGACCGTCCTGCCGCCTACGTCGACATGGACGCCTTGTACGAAGACAAGACCCTGGCGCACCGCATGACTGTGGCATTCGAAGGTGAGTTCAACGCCAGCAGGACCACCCGCCTGATGGTCGAGGCTGCTGGCGACGGTCGCACCTCGCTGGAGATGGCTTTGGCGGCCATGCGATCGTGGATGCGCGATGCGCCGTTTTCCGCCGAGCAGCTCGCCATGCTGAAAGACCCTGCCGTCGGACCGGCTCGCATCGAGGCGGTGGCCATGGTGCTCGAGGGCGACATCATTGGCGCCGCCAGCGCCATTCCGAGCCCCGAGGTCCGCGCCACCCTGCGCGAGGTCACGCGGACGTTGGCCTCCCAGCCCCGCTTGCGAGGCGCCCTGTCGAAGCCGGTGCCGTCGTTGGCCGAGGTCGCCGTACCAGTGCGTCTCCTCGACACCCACTCGACCGAGGGAGACAAGCCCAAAAACACCATCACCGACAACTTGTTGAAGGCCATCCTTGCCGCTGAGCATGAGGTGGTCTTGCAGAGCCCGTATTTTGTGCTGACGTCGGCGGCCATGCGCGCCTTGCAAGACGTCTCTGCCCGTGGCGTCGCTGTCACGGTGCTCACCAACAGCCCGGTGTCATCTGACTCAGCGCCGACCCAGGCGGCGTTTTTGCAGCAGTGGCCCGAATTTTTGGCTCGCGTGCCGACGGCTCGGCTTTTTGTCGTCGCTGAGCCCCGGCTGATGCACGCCAAGGTTTCCGTCATCGACGGCGTGGTGTCCTTCGTGGGCTCCTACAATCTCGACCCCCTGTCGGCGTACATCAATGGCGAGGTGGTTGGTGTCATCTGGTCGACCACCGAGGCGTCGGTGCTGCTGCGTTCAATCCACAGCATCATCGATGCCGGCAGCCCCCGCGTCGTCGAGTACACCATCAGGCGTGACGCTCAGGGCCAGCCGGTTCTGCGCGCCGGGGTCCCCGTCGTTGCTTTCGGGGCCGATGACCACTGCACCGTCGAGCAGTTGTCTGCGGTACGAAAATATGATGATGCCCTGAAGTTGCTGGCGCCTCTGCTGTAGCCGCCTGCTGCCCGAGGTCGGCGTGATGCTCGGTTTGCTCGGCGAGCAGGCAAGGCGTAGCCTCGTGAAGATGCACTCATGGCAGGGACCCCAGGCGACGCCCCGCGGGACGAACCTCAAGGAGCGTTCGGACCGCATGCGCGCCGTCAGCAGCGGTTCGGCCGGTTCGGTGTTGATTGTGGACGCCGACAGCGGCGCCGCGTCTGCTGTCGCTGAGGTTTTCGCCCGGGATGGCCACAGGGTCGAACTGGCCATGGACCTGCGTGGCGTGGACGTCGACGCCTTCGACGTTGTCGTCGTGGCCGTTGTCGAGGGCGCTGGCGAGCCCGCCGACATCGTCGACCTGGTGCGGCCACCAGGCCGCCCGGGCGCCGTCGAACTCATCGTCTTGTCCACTCGGCACGACGTCGACGCCGCCGTGGCCGCCCTCCATCGCGGCGCTTCCGATTTCCTGGTCAAACCCGTGTCGCCGTCGCGGCTGCGCCTGGCCTTGGGGCGGGCGTTGGAACGCCGTCGACTGCTGCGAGAAAACGCTCGTCTCCAGCGGGATCTGGCGCTTTTTGCCATTGCCCAGCGTCTGTTGGAGCACCTCGATCCCGCTGAGTTGGCCATCGCCGGTGTCGACGCCCTCTGCAGCGCCGGCGGAGCCACGGCCGCGGCCTTGTGGGGCAGGGACGTCCGCGCCGCCCGTGGGTTGAGCGTCGACG
>CAJBHN010000604.1 GCA_903952805.1 uncultured Myxococcales bacterium
GCGCCCCTGCTCGTGGGCAAATCCGAGACCGAGCGCCTCCGGGTGTTGATTCTCGATGTCGCGGTCACCCAGCCGGGGGCAGGGGCCGTCAGCATCGTTGCAGAGGGCCCATCGCCATACGGGTGGTTCACGGTGGCTGGAGGCAGCGTCGCTGGCCTTGGTGCCGTTGCCGGCGTGTTCGGCCGGTATTGGCCACAACCACGAAACTAGTGGCTTCGATAACGCTGCGCGAGGGGCGGGCCATTGCTTATGCCCCTGGTCGATGGATGGGCGGGATGGCTCAACGGATTCCGGAAGCAAATCCCTTGCACAAATCGCTGAAGCTCTGGTGGCTTCAATTGTTCGGTGCCTTTATTCGGCGGGACGCGCCCATCAAGAAAGCTACTCTGCTCCATCTTGAGCGAGTCGGTCGAGCTCATCTAGACGGTCACCTAGGGATGCGACGATTGCCGAGCTCGCCGCTGCGCTCGAAAGCAAGGCTTTCACCTTGGGGAGCGTCGTGGCGCCTGCCTTCAGCAGCTCTATGACGTCGAGTTGATCCTTTCGTCGGTGAGCCACAAGCTTCATGCAAACCAGCGCTTCTGGCGAAATGATAGGCATTCCGTCTAAATCGTCCGGAGATTCAAGTGCAGAAATGAGCCCTGGAAGGTCTTTGGGAATGGGAACTGAGTCTGTCGGGATGGAGCCGATTCGAAATGGAACACCTCGCGCGAACTCCACCAGCCCGTCCGGATCGCCGACAAATGCCTCGGGACCGACAAGAAAGTCTACATCCTTGGTCGCACGGACGTGCCCATACGCACCGACGGCAAGTCCACCACAAAGCGCGTGACGAACGCCGTGCTTGCGAAGAGACTCAGACGCAGTTCGTGCCGCTCGCGCGATGTCTGCACTGACATAAGACAGGACGTCAATTGAAGGCTTGGACATTGCCAATCGGTACTCCGTCCTTGCGCAGCAGACAACGCGTCAAACAGTCAAGGTTTTCAAGCTCTTACAGCCACCCGCACGTCGCTCCTGTGCGCCAGCGGGAGCTTGGTGGGGGTTTGGCAGATAAAGCTTTGCACGCGCCACAAAAGCTCTGGTGCTTCAACTGTTCGGCGGTCTTGTCCGGCGGTGCTCACCGATGAGCAGAAGGCGGATAGGCGTGCGGGTCTGTTTCAAGAGGCCCAAAGTGTCGCGCTTCCAGCCAACGCGATAAACGGGGCTTGCACCTGTAACGGAACAACGGGCTTCTGCGTGCCGTAAAGGAGTCCGCGCAGCGCTCTTTCTCGATCGGACCAGTGTCAGCAGAAACTCGATTTCGTCCGTCACGTATTTGCCCTGCATGTTGCCGTTCATCGCCTGCGTCGACGATTCCTGTCGTTCTTCATGGTGGACCATGAAGTCGGAGTTGCGGCATCACCATGTGCCGTAGACACACTGTATCGCGTCGCCATTTTGACCAATCACTTGGCGCCAGAACGGCCCGGTCGGAGAGCGAGACCCCCCACGGCCGAAGACGGCCGGGGGCAGCCTCCTGGCTGGCCGCATAGGGCTGTCCAGCCCCGACGCATCACGAACGCTGCTCGCGGCGAGCAACAAGCAGCTTGCTCCGACAAGAGATGGAAACAACGAACGCATGTGAGCCCTTGACGCAAAACGAGTCAGCCGACTCTACCCCGGAGCCGTACTGCATCGTGATCCCGGTCCGTGATATACCGTCTCGGTGATATTCTGGCTCGCCCTCGCTGCATCGGCACTTCCGCCACAATCCACCGATGCAGCCATGCTGGCTGGTATGCTTGCCCAGGGGGCTGCCGTCGACCTTCGCGCAGACGTCCTGACGTCGGCAGACCTGCGCAATGCGTTGGACC
>CAJBHN010000605.1 GCA_903952805.1 uncultured Myxococcales bacterium
GCCGGCAAAACCACCACCATCGGCAAGCTGGCCGCCCAGCTCAAGGTGTCAGGCCGCTCGGTGCTGATGGGGGCCGGCGACACCTTCCGCGCCGCCGCTGCCGACCAACTCGAGGTCTGGGCCACCCGTGCCGGCGTCCCCATCGTCACGGGCCCCGACGGCGGCGATCCCTCCAGCGTGCTGTTTGACACCGTCAAGAAAGCCGTGACCGACAACGTCGACATCGTGCTGTGCGACACTGCCGGCCGCCTGCACACCAAGGCCAACCTGATGGAGGAGCTCAAGAAGGTGCACCGATCGCTGGCCAAGGCCTGCCCCGGCGCCCCCCACGAGGTCATTCTGGTGCTCGACGCCACCGTCGGCCAAAACGCCATCGCCCAGGCCAAGCAGTTTGGTGAGGCTGCACCGCTGACGGGCATCATCCTGACCAAGCTTGACGGCACCGCCAAGGGCGGCGTCGTCCTCGGTATCGTCGACGAACTCAAGGTCCCGGTACGCTACATTGGCGTCGGCGAAGCCATCGGCGACCTCCGAACGTTTGTCCCGAAGGACTTCGTCGAGGCCCTGTTCTCCGACACCGTCGGCGCCCCCCCGGTCAGCTGACCGGCCTGTGCGCCATCGAGTCCATGGCAGCCCAGCTGGTGGCGTGGAGCGCTTGTCGACGACGGTGCTGTGTGGGATGCCGGGCGCATGGCTCGTCTGCGTCGTTTTTCCCTCGCGGTGGTGCTTCTCTCGAGTGCCCTCAGCTGTGTCACCACCGGCGCGGGTACCGACACCCGCGGCCCCCGCGCTGCCGATTACGCCGCCGTCGACGTCGGCAACAGCTGGACCTACGCGATCTCGCCCGGCCCAGACATCCCCTCGGTGGTGCGCATCGTCAGCCGCGATGACCAGGGCTTCTACGTCGACGACCGCGGCGGCCGCCTCGCTCCCCGCAGCGACGGCTTGTACGACGGCACCCGCTTCCTCCTCAAAGAACCCCTTGTCGCGGGCGCGACGTGGATGGCCATCGCGCCGGGCCCCCGCCCCGGCGTACCTGGCCAAAACGAGCACTACCGCGTCGTGGCCACCGGTCTGGACATCACCGTGCCGGCCGGTGCGTTTCGGGACTGTATTGAGATTGAGGCCACCACCCCGACCCGCGACCCCCAAACCGGCAAGCCAGCCACCCTGGTGATGTCGTGGTTTTGGGCCCCACACACGGGGATGGTTCGCCTGCAGCAAGCAGTGCGTCTCTCCGACGGCAGCCCCCTGCAACCGACGGCCACGATGGAACTGGTTTCGTTTTCGACGTCCCCGTCGTCCGGCTCACCGGCACCATCGCCGCCCACCACGCCCTGAGCACTCGCCTTGACCCTTCGTGAGTTGACGGCTTTTTCGACTGAGTTGCTGTCGGCCTACGGTCGCAACGATGCACCGCGCGCTGCCATCCTCGAGGTGCAGCGTCGTCGTCTGCGCGAACTCATTCGCGTCGCAGGCACCACCCGCCGCTACCTGGGGCTGACATCGCTGGCCGATGCACCACCGACCGACAAGCGCGCCATCCTCGACGACTTCGACGCCGGCATTGTCGCGGGCGCGCCGCGTGAGTCTGCAGTGCGGGCGTTTTTGCAGCAGGGGGCTCCGGCCACGCTGCTCAGCGGCCGCACCATCGTCGCCACCACCTCGGGGACCACCGGCGAGGTCGGCATTTTCATCACCGACGATGCGTCGTTCGCGCGGCTGCGGGCCACCGTGTTCGCCCGGATTTTTCGTGGCCAGCTCAAGCCCGAGGGCTTCGCCTTGCTGGCCAAACGCCGCTATCGATTGACCTTCGTCGTCGCCACCGGGGGGCACACCATGACCTCGGTACTGGCCCTGCGTATGCCCCGCGCCGGGCGCATCGCCGCCGACGTCTCCGTCGTCACCATCGATCAGCCCCTTCCGTCGCTCGTCGCGGCCCTCAACGACCGGCCTCCGCTGCTGCTGTACTCGTATGCCACCGTCTTGGAGTTGCTGGCCCACGAGCAGCTCCAGGGCCGTCTGCGGCTGACGCCAGAGATTGTCACCGCTGGCAGCGAGCCGCTGACGCAGATGGCCCGCCAGACCCTGCAGGAGGCCTTTCCCACCGCGACCATCCTCGAGACCTGGGCCGCCACCGAACATGTGGCCCTGGCGGTGTCATGCAAGCTCGGTCATCTGCATATCAACGAAGACGCCGCCATCGTCGAAGCCGTCGACGACGACAACCAACCGGTGGCGTTGGGCGAATGGTCGCAACGGGTGCTCATCACCAACCTGCTGAACCTGTCCCAGCCCCTGCTGCGCTATCGCCTCGACGACCGCCTTCGATTGGACGTGGCCCCCTGCCCGTGCGGCTCACCCTTCGCCCGGGTCGAGGTCGAGGGCCGGACCGACGACACCATCTACCTCGACGACGGCCGTGATTTTCAGGCCCACACGCCCATACCGTTCGAAGTGATGCTGCTGGGGGTGCAGGGCCTGTGGCAATTCAGCCTCGTCCACGAGCGGCAAAACACGCTGCGCATCAGGGTGGTGACCGACCCCGACGCCGACGCCGCCGTCGTCGCCGCCAGCGTCGGCGCCCGCCTGCAGCGGTACCTGGCAGAACACGGACTGACCGAGCAGGTGTCGTTTGTCGTCGAGCCGGTGCTGGCCCTTCACCGGCATGCGCGCTCGGGCAAGCTGCGCCAAATCACCAGCCAGACCCCAAGACCCGACCGTTTTGTCGCCGCCGCCAGCCGCCGCATGCACACGGCGATGTCGTCGTTGCCTGCCTCGTCGTCGCCGTCACGACGACCACGTTGACGCCCGGGCAAGACACCCTTCAGCGAGGCCGCGCAGCCGCCCACGCCCGCAAACGGCGCTCGGCTTCATCCAACGTCTCGTCCCGCTTGCAAAACGCGAATCGCAGCAACGTCCGCCCAGCGTCGACGTCGACGCTGTAGAAGGCCGACGGCGGAATGGCCGCCACGCCGGCTTCGCGAATCAAGCGACGTGCAAACGTGCGGTCGTCCTCGTCGGTGAGCGCGCGAATGTCGGCGAGGCAGAAATAGGCGCCCTCGGGCACGGCGACGGCGAAGCCGCAGTCCGCCAGCACGGCGCACAGGTGGTCTCGACGGCGGCGGTAGGACAGCTGCAATTCAGCAATGAAGGCGTCGTCGAGGCGGTCGATGGCCTTGGCCATGGCGACGTGCAGCGGCGTTGACGCACAAAAGGTCAGGTATTGATGAGCCCGCTGGGCGGCAGCGATGAGAGGAGCCGGGCCGGTGGCCCAACCGACCTTCCAACCGGTGTAGGAAAACGTCTTCCCCGACGACGACAGCGTCACGGTGCGCTCCGCCATGCC
>CAJBHN010000606.1 GCA_903952805.1 uncultured Myxococcales bacterium
CTGCCACCCCGCCCTGGTCGACGACGTCGTCGACCTCGACGGTGCGCCGCCGGGTACCAAGCAGGCAGCACTGGTGGCGTCATTGCTCGAGCTGCGCGAGCAGGGGCACTGCGCGCTCGTGTTCTCGCAGTTCGTGCGACACCTGCGCCTCGCCGAGCGCTTCGCCACCGAGGCCGGGCTGCGCACACTGCGCCTGACGGGCGAGACGGCCACCAGAGAGCGCCAGGTCCTCGTCGACCGCTTCCAGGCGGGCGAGGCCGACGCCTTCTTCATCTCGCTGAAAGCCGGCGGCTTTGGCTTGAACCTGACCCGCGCCACCTACGTCGTGCACCTCGATCCCTGGTGGAACCCCGCCACCGAGACCCAGGCCAGCGACCGCGCCCACCGCATCGGTCAGACCCTGCCCGTCACCGTGGTCCGCCTCGTCATGGCCGACACCATCGAGGCTCCCATCCTCGAGATGCACGGGCACAAGCGCGCCCTCGCCGACGCCATTCTTGAAGGGACCGACGCGGCTGGCCGCCTGAGCCTCGACGACCTGCAGGCTTTGCTGTCGCACACGCGGCGCACCGCCGACGACGACCGCCAGGAGTTTGTCGACGTCGGTCCCTGAGCGATGGAGCCACACAGGGCCCGATGGTCGCCAGGGCCCAATAGTCGTCAGCGCCCGACGACGAGCCGGGGCCCAAACAAACGGACCGCGACGACGACGCAGACGGCCGCCACCGCCAGCACGCCCAGACTCGCCACCCCGACGTGCCAGGCCTCGATGGGCTCACCGCGGACGAGCCGCATCATCAAGATGTTGTGGCCCACCGTCGGCGCCGCCATCAGCGCCAACGTCGGCTGCTGGGGAAATACCGACAACGCCGCCCCGGGCAGCGTCGGCAATAGCATCACGAACGAGATGGCGGCCTGGGCGGTCTTGAACGAGCGACTGACGACGCCAACGGCGATCTGCAGCGCCGAGCCCAACAGCACCACGGGCAGCAGCACCAGCACGATGCCCGCCGCCGTCAGCGGCGACAACGTCAGTGTGATGCCAAGTTTTTCAAACGGAATGGCGACGACGGCGACCGCGAAGCCGGCCACCGCAACGACGACGCCGACGACGCCAAAGACCGTCGTCGCCGCAATCTTGCCCAGCACGACGGGCGTTGGGCCCACCGGGTTGAGCAACAGAGCCTCGATGGAGCCCCGCTCGCGTTCGCCGGCGGTGGCGTCGATGGCGACGTAGGTGCCTCCCATGAAGCAGGCCATCAACAGAAACAGCGGCATGATGGCCAGCAACATGGCCGCCTTGGATTCGGCAGTGCCGACGTCGCGAGCCTGCACGCTGAGCCCTTGCATCAGGTTTGGGTCAATCCCCCGCGCCAGGAGCCGCAAGGCGCCGACTTCAGCGCCGTAGGCACGCAGCAAGGCACGCACCCGCCCCA
Organism: uncultured Myxococcales bacterium; assembly: GCA_903952805.1. GTDB lineage: Bacteria > Myxococcota > UBA727 > UBA727 > VGSZ01 > VGSZ01. Next base: position 1,437 of record CAJBHN010000606.1, read on the forward strand.
CCGTCGAGGCGCCGGTCTGACGGCTCTCGTCGACCACCAACTCGATGGGTGCCGGGCGCCCTGCGCGCAAGGCAACCCCAAAGTCCGCGTTGATGACGACCACCACGTCGTGC
>CAJBHN010000607.1 GCA_903952805.1 uncultured Myxococcales bacterium
AAAGAGATCGGCCGGTCCAGATCGACGGCAACGCCTTGATGATGGGCTACGCCGGCGTCTACTCGAGTTTCCTGCTTCATACCGAGCGCGCCGCCGTCCGGTTCGGCGTCGACGCCCGGGACATCCTCGTCGAAGTGGGCCGGCGTGGCCTGGTCGGGGGGCAGGAGGACCTCATCGTCGACGTCGCACTCGACCTGCAGCGCAACCAACAGCTTCGTTCCGCGAAGCAATGATTGGCCGTGCATCGAGCCGGCTTGCTAGCGTGCTTGCATGTTGGACGACCTTGCCCTGTTTGCCGTGCCGCCACGTGAACTTCCCCTCGTCGCCGCGGTCTTCGTGCTGGGGGCGGCGTTCACCTTCGGCGCCTTGTGGGGAAGCTTCCTGAATGTCGTCATCGCTCGGGTCCCCAGGGGCCAGAGCGTTGTGACCCCGCGCTCTCGGTGCCCGAAGTGCGAAACGATGATCACCGCGCGTGACAACATCCCGATCCTCTCGTGGCTCCTGCTGCGGGCCAAATGCCGGCACTGCGGTGCGGGGATCTCGGCGCGCTACCCCATGGTGGAGCTCATCGGTGGGGTCGCCGGGACGGTCGCGGTGGCCCGTTTTGGCGTGACGCTGCCAGCTGCTGAACTCTTCTGCTTCATCCTCATCCTGGTGGCGATTTCGTTTATTGACCTCGACACCTTCACCGTTCCCACCAGCCTGGTCGTGGCGTTGTCGGCGGTCGGCCTCGGTTTTGGCGTGCTCCGCTGGCAGTTGCTTGGGCCTGAGGCCCGCGGCGGTCTCGCCGGTGACGACGTCGTTGATCGGCTCATCGGAGGCGTCGTCGCCGGCATCATGCTGTCGTGCATCGTCATCGTCGCCACCGGGGTGCTGCGCCGGGTGAAAGACAAAGACGGCAATCCGCGGGTGCCGCCGGGAGAGTGGGCCATGGGGTGGGGCGATCCCATGATCCTGGCAGCCCTGGGCTTTTGCCTCGGCTGGCAGGCCATGCCCATGACGCTGTTTCTGGCTTCGGTCATTGGGTCGGTCATTGGGATTGTCCTGAAGGTCACCGGCCAGCTGAAGGATCGCGGCCCCATTTCCGACGAAGATCCATGGATTCCGCCCGATGACGCGGTGCCGTTTGGTCCTTTTCTGGCGTTGGGTGGCCTGTTGGCGGCATTCTTCGGCGACGCGATCCACGCGCGGCTCCTGCCCCTGTTGGGCCTTGGTAACGACGGCGTCCTGCTGCGGTACCTCGAATAAGTGGCCGGATTGTGGATCTGATGTTTTTTCAGTGATTTAGCTTCGGTCGTGATGGGTTTGTGATGCGAAGTTTGCAGCCGGTGATGGTTCCGCGTTAGGGTGATCAGGCAATGAGCGAAGACCGCCAAGCCAGCGAGTCCGCAGCCGACCTGAAAAGTCGGTTGAAGAACAACGTCCGCCGCCTCCGCGAGGATCGGCTGCTGACGAAGGCGGAACTGGCACGAAAGGCGGGCGTCTCCACGCTCACCATCGACCGCGTCGAAGCGGGGATGGCGTGTCGGATGGACACCAAGCGGAAGATCATCCTCGCATTGGGGATGACCGTCGCCGAGAAGGATCAGGTCTTCGTGAAACACGACGAAGACGTTGAAGGTCCCGCGTCGAACTGAAGTGTTGATGCTTCTTCGGCAGACGCCGAAAAAGTTGACCTGGCGGCGAAGGAAGGATGGCAACGTGGCAAAGGGCTCTCTTGTCGGACTCGATATCGGCTCTTCGAGCATCAAGGTCTGCCAGCTCAAGGAGTCGCGGCGGTCTTACCAGCTGCAGAACTTCGGCACGATTGCGTTGCCTCCCGAGGCCATCGTCGACGGCTCGATCATGAACGCGACGGCGGTGGTGGACGCCATCCGCGAGCTCATGCTGAGCCAGAAGATCAAGCAGAAGGAGGTCGCCGTCAGCGTGTCGGGTCACTCCGTCATTCTGCGCAAGATCAACCTCCCCGTCATGACCCGCGAGGAACTCGACGAGAGCATCCAGTGGGAAGCCGAGCAGTACATTCCGTTTGACATCAACGACGTCAACATCGACGTCGCCATCTTGAACGACCACAACGATCAGGGCCAGATGGATGTGCTCCTGGTGGCCGCCAAGAAGGACATGATCAACGACTACATCAACGTTGTCCGCGAAGCCGGCCTCACCGCCCGCGTGGTCGACGTCGACTCCTTCGCCGTGCAGAACGCCTTCGAGGTCAATTACAACCTCCCGGTCGGCGAGACGGTGGCTCTCATCAACGTCGGTGCGGCCGTCGTCAACATCAACGTCGTCCATTCTGGTGTGTCGGCGTTTACTCGCGACATCGCCCAGGGCGGCAATCAGTACACGGACGAAATCCAGAAGCAGCTCAACGTCAGCTACGACGAGGCCGAGGCCCTCAAGGTTGGCGGTGGCGGCGGTGACCAGGACTCCGTTGTCCCCCAGGAGGTCGAGCGCGTCATGCAGCAGGTCTCCGAAACCATTGCCAACGACGTGCAGCGATCGCTGGATTTTTACGCGGCGACCTCTGCTGATGCGTCCATCAACCGCATCTATCTGTCGGGCGGTTGCGCCAAGGTACCCGCCCTGTCGAAGGCCATCGAGGCCAAAACGGGCGTGACGGTCGAGACCATCGACCCCTTCCGGCAGATCGACATCGGCGTGAAGGGCCTCGACCCGTCGTTCTTGAAGAACCAGGCTCCCTTGGCCACCGTGGCCGTCGGCTTGGCCCTGCGCTCGGGCGACGAGCGCTGAACTGTTGTTGTTTTGACCGTGTCTGACCCGCCGGTTCTCGGCGTGACCAGGAGAAGAAGCGATGATCCGCATCAACCTGCTACCGGTTCGCGCGAAGAAAAAGCGTAACACCAGCATCTACCAGATCATCGCCATGAGCGGCGTCATCATGGTGTCGCTGGTGACGTCCTTCACGGTCCACTCGGTCTTCGCCGGCAAGGTCGCCAAGCGCGAGGCCACGGTCGCCGCCAACGTCGAGGAGATCAAGCGCCTCCAAACGATCATTGGCGAGGTGAATGAACTCGACAAGAAGAAGCAGCGCTTGCTGGTCCAGCTGGCGGCCATCGACAAGCTCGAGAAGGGCAAGCGAGGGCCGGTGCGCGTGCTCGACGAGATGTCGTCGTCCATTCCCAAGCGGGTGTGGATTACGAGCTTCCGCGAACAGGGTGGCGTCTTGTCGCTCACCGGCTCGGCCATCGACAACGCCGACATCTCGGAGTTCATGCGGAACCTGCAGAAGACGCCCTATTTCACCGACATCAACTTGAAGTTCACCCAGGCTGATTTGAAGGACGGCGCCACCGTCTACAACTTCGAAATCGGCTGCAAGGTCAACTACGCCGCCTGACGGCTGCGAACACCACCCACGTTGGAGAGGCCGTCATGGAGAAGTTCCTCGAATCATTTGCCAAGGTACCGCTGCAGCAAAAGCTGGGCGGTGTGGCCCTGGCCGTCATCCTTATCGGTGTCGGTACCTACACGCTGTCGTTGGCGGACTCGCTGACAAGCATTGAATCTCTGGATGCTCAAATTGCCCAGCAAGAGACCCAACGGGTCGAGCTGGAGCAAAAGGCGCAGCATCGAACGCAGTTCTTGCGAGAAGTTGAACGCCTGAAGCAGCGGCTGCGAGAGGCAGAAGAACAGCTTCCCAAGCAGCAGGAGATCCCGAAGGTTCTGCGCGACATTGACTACGAGGCCAAGCAGGCCGGTCTGCGCGTTGACCGCTTCCAGCCCGAAGCCGAGGCCCAGCAGGGTGACTTTGCCGCGGTGCCATTGAAGATGACGGTCCGCGGGAACTTTCATGAAATCGCCGTCTTTCTCGACCGCCTCTCCAAGATGCCGCGCATCGTGAACGTCACGGACCTCAACATGACGGCCCCCACGATCGAGAACAAAAAGATCGTCATCGCCAGCTCGTACACCGCGACCACTTATCGCTTCCTCGAGCGCGAAGAAGCCGCGTCCGCCGATGCCGCCGTCAAAGTGAAGTGAGGAGCCACCCATGAAATCAACACACATTCTGACAGTGCTGCTTGGTGCCACAGCGCTCTTCATGACCGCCTGCGAAGAAGAAGACGACAGCATGCCCACGGCGGTCGTGCGTTCGAAGGCCCAGGCCGCCGCGCCCGTCGTCGAGCCCGACAAAAAGCCCGCGGACACGTCGTACTCGTACGAGGTCATGGTGGGGGGCGTGCAGCGTCGCGACCCTTTCAAGACCTACTATGAGGATCTCGGTTCAGAGAATCCCCTGGTGGACACCTCGAAGCTCACGGAACTCCAGAAGATCGACCTCGACAAGTTGAAGCTCGTGGGCGTCGTCGTCGGCACGGCGACGCCGATGGCGCTGGTTGAAGACCCGTCTGGTCGAGGTCATACGGTCAAGATTGGCACGCTGGTCGGCAAGCGCCTTGGGCAGGTCAAGCATATCCGCCGCGGAGAAATGGTCGTGCAAGAGGAGTTCCGCGACTTCACCGGCAAGCGCATCCCCCAGCTCAAAGAGATGAAGCTCGACGACGGCACCGTCGCTCCCTGAAAGAGTTGGCATCCTGTCACCCTTCACACGGGCTGCCTCCGCGACGGAGTCGGCCCGTGTGCCTTTTGGGGCAACCTGCTAGCGAATGAGCATGATCGACGCAGCACTCCCGTTGGCCGCACGGGCTCGAGCCGCGAGCCGCGCCTTGCAGACCGCATCGACCGCGACCAAGAACGCCGTCCTGGAGCGAATTGCTTCGTCATTGACGTCGT
>CAJBHN010000608.1 GCA_903952805.1 uncultured Myxococcales bacterium
CCTTGGAGCGCGTCTGGACGCGGATCTTGGCCACGAGACGACATAGATGCTTGACGCATATATGTGATGTGCATATATCTGGTTGGCGTCTCGCTTTGACCACGCCCGCCCGGAGCTTCTGTGCAGCACAAGACACCCGCACCCGCACCCGATGTCTCCCTGCCTGACACCACAGGGCGCCGCTGGCGTGACCCATCACCCGCCGACGCCGTCCGCCTCGACCCGGCCACCGTGTTTGCCGGTGGCGAGCGCAACCACCACATCAGCAACACCGCCTACCCGATCGCCCACGACGTCAGCTGGGGCCCCTACCGCGTAAAGCGCGACGACCACGCCGGAGTCACAGCCCGCGCCTTCGCCGACATCGATGACCTGTCACTCTACGTGCACATCCCGTTTTGCGAGACGCGGTGCTCGTTTTGCGAATACACCGTTGTCTCGGGCAAGGACCTCGACGACACCGCCGCCTACAAAGACGCCCTCCTCAAGGAGATCGCGGCCTACGGCACCCTCCTCGACGGCGCCAAAAAACACGTCCACGGCATCGACATCGGCGGCGGCACCCCCGCGTTTGTTCCGTCACAAGACATCGTCGACATCGTCCGCGCGCTGCAGCAGACCTTCGACTGCGGCAGCGGCAACGGCGGCGGCATCAGCATTGAGACCACGCCCAAGCTGGCGGCTGCAGAGCCAGACAAGCTCAAGGCCTATGTCGACGTCGGCATCAGCCGCATCTCGATGGGGTTGCAGACCATCCAGCCCGACTTGTTGAAGGTCCTCGCCCGCGATCAAAACGGCATTGAGCACCACCACGTCGCCATGCAGAACATGCGGCGGGCGGGCTTTGAGCGCATCAACCTCGACGTCATGTACGGCTTCGCTGATCAAAGCGATGAGAGCCTGGCGGCGACGTTGCACCACACCATCGGCCTCGGTCCGGAGTTCATCACCCTCTACCGCATGCGCTACAAACTCACGCGCATTTCCCACCAGGCGCCGCGGGCGACGGCGACGTTGGTGAAGGGCCACGCTGCTCTCGCGCGCTCGGTCCTCGAAGCCGCCGGCTACGTCGCGTCGCCAGGCAAGAACACGTTTGTGCGCCAGGACATTCGCGATCCAGCGACGTCGTTGTCGCCCGACCGCACCGGCACCTCGGCCTACCTGACCCATCGCGTCATCGAGGGCATGCCCTACCTTGGCCTCGGTCTCGGCGCCCAGACGTTCAGCCACACCACGATCGCCTACAACGACGGCGCCGTCGGCAAGAACCTGTTGCCCCACCGTCGGGCCATCGAGGCCGGGCGGCTGCCGATCCAGGACCTCTACGACCTGCCGCGCACGCAGATGATGGCGAAGTTCGTCGCCGTCGCCTTCTACTTCGGCGAAATCGATCGACAGGCATTCCAGCAAAAGTTCGACGTCGCTGTCGACGACGCCTTCCCGGACGAGGTCGCCTTCGTGAAAGCGCAGGGCCTGATGCACGAGACCATGGGGCAGTGCGGCACCCGCCCGGCGTTGTCGTTGACGCCTGAGGGAGCGCGCCATTTCGCCGGCGTGATTGCCCTGTTCTTCGCACCTTCGGTGCAGGGGTACCTGGTGGACCGCAACCCGGAGACCGCCACCGACATGGACAAGGCCCGGCGACAAGCGCTGCGCATCGCCTCCTGATTGGGGCGTTTCGCGAAGGTTGTTTCCTGCAGAGATTCAGGTGTTGGGGTGCGCGAATCCAGCAGGGTCATTCGCGCCCTCAGCAAGGCTATCGACCGCTTCGTTACTGAGTCGACGTCGGCTCAGTCCCAACAAAAGAACCTCGACCGGCCCGCGCGCGCTTCCGCGCCCACACGACGGGTGACGACGGCCGTCGACTCGTCTTCGAACGAGAACGCGGCAAACGCCCGTTCGATAGCCCTCACTGCAGCCGCGCCAACGACGAAGCAGGGCCAGGGCCCGGTGCAGACCGGCGGTCGGGGAGATGGGAGCGGCGACCACGATGCAGATGAGCCCGGTGGCTTGGAGCGGCGCTTTTGCCGCAGACCAGCAGCGCTGGTTGCTCAGCGGTGACGACGTGGTAGCGCGTGGCATGACGTCTCAGCCCAGCAAGATCCTCGAGCGCTTCGACAACCCCGAGCCCGCTCGCGACTACGAGATCGTGTTCGACTGTCCGGAGTTCACCTGCCTGTGTCCGTTGACGGGGCAGCCTGACTTCGCCCGCTTCGAGATCTCGTATGTGCCCGACCGCTACTGCGTCGAGAGCAAGTCCCTGAAGAACTACCTGTGGAGCTACCGCAACGAGGGCGCGTTCCACGAGAAGGTCACCAACACCATCGCCGACGACATCATCGCGGCCATTGGCCCACGGCAACTGCGGCTGCGGGGCACGTTCAACATCCGCGGCGGCATCACGGCGGTCATCGTCGTCACCCACACCCAGGGCACGGGCAAGGTCATCCCCCTGCGCGCCGACGTCGCTCAGCGCACGGAGTAGGTCATCGTCAGCAGCGTCGTCAGCGTCGTCAGCAGCGGCGGCTGATGACGACGGTGGCCCGCCCCCACGAGCACCACAGGCGCACGGTGTCGACCGTCTCAAACATGCCGTCGCTGCCCAGCCCCGCGTCCAGCACGACGTCGTCGACGCCGTGGACGACGGCGCACACCAGCGCCCCGGCCCTGAGCCCGTGCAGCCGGGCTCGCACGGCGAGCCTGGTCGACGGCGCCCACGTCGCCCACGACACCCACACCACATCGGCGTCGGCGACGTCGGCTTGACGAGCATCGCCAGCGCCGACCTCGACACCGGCAGCAGCGGCGCGCGCGGCGATGGCGCCGACATGCAACGGCAACAGCTCGACGCCGCGGGCGCGAGCCCCCAGCGACGACGACGCCACCAGCACCGCCCCTCGACCGCAGCCAAGGTCGACCACGACGGCGCCGGGCCCGACGCCGAGTCGTCGCAGCAGACGGCGGGTGGGAGCGACAAAGACCTCGCCATAGACGAAGTCGGCGACGGGGACGCCGTGGCGTCGGCTCTCGATGAGCAACGGAAAGCCCTGCGTGTAGGGCGACGGCTTTGCCATCACCCCCGCCCACCACAGCCGGAGCAGGGCCGGCCGGGGCAACAGCACGACGACGTCGACGGCACGCGCCACCACGCGCAGCAGGGCCAGCTGCAGCAAGCGCCCGATGGCGGGACGTGCCGGCGGAGGCGGAGGCGAAGGCACAGCCGTAGACGACGACGACAACGCCATGGTCACGAGCGCGTGGCGGTGGGCGCGGTCCGTCGCTGTCGTCGACGTTCCCAGCGCAGGCTCAGCCGATGCAGGCCCTCGTCGCCGACGAAGAAGCCCACCAGGCCCAGGGCCAGCAGCAGCACCGACACCGCGCCGATGGCCACGCCCCACAGCAGATGATGGCCGCCCAGCGCCGTGGCCACCTGCTGCACGTCCGACGGCATGGTGCCGCCGCCCGTCGTGGCCTCGGTGACAAACAAATAGTCGGCCCGGGAAAAGACGGCGCCGCCGAGGTCGACGGCCAGCACCAGACACCACAGCCGGGCCCACGCCGGCGACGACGCCAGCCCCGCCGCCACGAACGTGAGCGCAAAGCCGACGGCGACCACGGTGCCAAAGCCGGTGGTGACCAACAGCAGGGCCGCACAGCCAAGCCCCATGACGACGAGGGCGACGCGCGCCAGCCGCGCCGAGATGCCCATCCACAAGCAGGCGACGGCGGCGACGGCGGGGCCCAGCAGGCCCGCAAGGGCGACGACGGCGCCGTGGCTGACGACGCCCTGGTCCCAGCTGCTGGCGGCCACACCAGAGGCATCGGGATAGATGGCGAGGGAGACAAAGCGGCCGCCGACGAGCAGGGCCCCGACGCCGTGACCGGCTTCATGGGCCATCGTCGACAGCCACACCAGGGGCCGCACCAACAGCGACACCAGCGGCACATGGGGCAGCAGCGTCACCACGACGACGGCGCCCACCAGGACCCACAGGGACCGGGTGCGCGCCGGGTCGGGCGGGCGTCGAGCAGGAGCAGCCCCCGAGAAGGCAGACGACGACGATGACGACGACGACGCCTTCATGGGCTGGGGCTCAGCCCCGACCGGCGGCGGTCAGGACCGAGGGGCCAAAGCGCAGCGGAGGACCCACCTGCAGCGGCTTCACCAGGGGCTTGGGCAGCTTGGTGGGCTTGCGGCCCGGCTTGCCGGGTTCCTTCTTTGGACCGGGATCTTTGCGACGCATGCGAGGCGGCGGCGGGCCGTCCGACGGCTTGACGCCCTCGAGGGCCAGCGCTCGCAGCTTGCCGTCGACGAGGGACAGGAAGGCCTCGAGGTCGCCGCGGGTGGCGAGCTGGCCTTCAATCCAGCGCAGGGGCCCCTTCTTGGGCGTCATCTCGTACAGGGCCCGGGCCCGCTGCGAGAGCTGGCGGTCCTGGTCGAGGTAGGCCCCGACCTTGTCACCGACGCCGACGAGCCCCATCAGGGGATTTTGCGCCAGGTACATGCCGCAGACGGTGACTTCGCCGATGCAGAAGCGCGGCGCCCACCCCGACGAGGGGCCGTACCAGTACATTTCCGGGTAGAGATTGCGCTTCTTCAGCTCCTCGAGGCACTCGCTGTAGCGCGGCCAGCGATTGCCGAGGATCTTCTGCAGGCTCTCGTCGTCGGGGACAAAGTCTTTGTCCTTCAGCGGGCTTTTGGCCATTTATACTCCAGCGGCGCCCTCGACACCTGCGGTGAGGGCGGTGATCAAATCCGGAAAACAGGCGAAGAGTCGCACAGATGACGGCGCGACGTCCAAAAGTTCTTCGGCGGGGAGCCCCCGGGCTGCGTCAGCGGACGGGCGCCAACGCCTCCATCACCAGCGCTGTCGGCGTCAGCCCTGCTGCTGCCGCACCAGTTCAGCCTTGAGCAACAGCACCAGGGAGCGCCAGTCGGTGCGCACCAGGTCCCGGGCCGAGAGGTCACGACGATGAAAGATGGCGTCGAAGGTGACCTCAATCTGGCGCAGGCACGCCGGCGTCACGCCAAAGCGGCTGGCCGAAGCACGGGCCAAGGCCCGGTTGGAAGCCACCAGGCCTCCAAGCGCCGCCGGCATGAGGGCCAGAGCCGCAAACCACAGCACCGGCGACAACACCACCGCGATGCTGGCGGTGGCCGCGGCGCCAACCATGCCAATGGCGTGCGTGCGGCCCTGGAAACTCTGGATGATCTCGAGCAATTGCTCGTCGTCAAGCTCGAGGGGACAATCGACGACCCTGCGCGGAGCCCGCAGCGTCTGCGATGACCAGGCCGGCAACGACGGGGTCGGCGTCACCGGGGACAGGGCTGGAACATGGCTCGTCATGGTCCCGACCTCCGCATACCCCATGCCATGATTTCATCGCCTCAGAATGGGGCACAGACGCCGGGACCGCTCAATATGAGCAGCATACTGCTCATTTTGAACTTACGGGAGCTCGTGGATCTGGCCGCGGCGGACAACGGGGAAGTTGACGGCGTCCGTCACCATCGACAAGCGCGCCGCGCCCTGCAGGGCTTCGAGCATCAGCGGGTCGTCGAGGTCGCGGCCGGGGACGGGGACCCAGACCTCGCCGGTCCAGACCTCGCCGCCGGCATACTGGGATTTGTACGACATCGTCCGCGACCCCGGCACCAGGTAGCCCAGATAGTAATAGGGCTTGTTCCAGCGACGACAGAGCTCGATCTCCCACAGGGCCGAGTAGACGCCGAGGGAGAAGTCTTGCAGCCGGGGATCCCAATAGAAGTAGACGGTGCTGATGCCGTCGTCGACGACGTCGATGATGCCGACGGCGACCAGGGCACCGGTCGCATCCCGCCAGGCGAGCTCCCAGGTGTCGGCGACGGTGTCGATCAGGAAGCGGGCATAGCCCTCCTCGTCGGAGGACTGCCCATCCTTGCCATGCTGATACGCCTGGTAGCGGGCGTAGAGGTCCAGGTGCTCGACGTCGAGGGCGGGGCGGACGACGTCGACGCTGAACTGGCCGTCGGCCTTTTTCTGCACCCGCTTTTGGGAGCGCGAGGGCGAAAATCGCTCGACCGCCAGGCGGAAGGGCTGGCAACGACGACAGCCGGCGCAGATGGGGCGGTACACGAGGGTGCCCGAGCGCCGCATGCCCAGGGACATGGCCGTCTGGTACCCCTGCGCACTGAGCGAACCCGGCAGCGCGAAGGCCGTCGTCGACGACCGGCTTTCCTCGGGGAAGTACGAGCAGTCGCCGTCGACGATGACGAGGGGACCCAGCGCGGGCAGCGCCCGGGGCGGGGGCAGGACCTGGGATTTTCGCGCCGGCGACATCGTTGGCAGTGTAGCCGATGGCCGATGGCAGCGCTTGATGCCCGACGAGCGGTGCTTAGCGTAGGGTGCGCTGCCACAGGTGGCGTTGCCATCTGCCCCTTGCGCTTCAGGAGCCTCCGTCATGGTCGAGCCCGCCGCCGCTCACAACAGTTCCGCCCCAGATCCCAAGGTGGCTCCCGCCGCCGTCGACTTCATCTGCGGTGAATGCGGCGCCCAGAACCGACTGGCCCGCGACAAGGTGCTGAACCTCAAGGTGTCACCGCTGTGTGGCCGCTGCGAAAAGCCCCTGCTGCGGGCCTATGAGCGTCCCTTCGACGACCTCGACCCCGACAGCTACATCCATCCGCTGGACAAAGAGACCCTCGACGCCCTCAAGCGCATCCCCGGCGTCAGCACGATGCTGCGCTCGCTGATTCGCCACAGCTTCGAGCTGGCCACCCGCCTGCACCATCACGCCAACTTCGTGCGGGTCAGCGCGAAGCAGTACCCGACGTTGTGGGCGAAGTTCGAGTACGCCGCGCGCGCGCTGGGCATCAAGCAGCTCCCCGAGCTGTACGTTTACCAAGACCCCATCCCCAACGCCTACACCTTCGGCGTCGACAAATACTTCATCGCCGTCAGCACCGGCTGCCTCGACCTCCTCGACGAAGACGAGATCCTCGTCGTGCTGGCCCATGAGCTTGGTCATGTGCACGCCGACCACGTGCTGTACAAGAGCGCAGCGCGGGTCTTTGGCAGCGTGGCGTCGACGATCATCCAGGCGACCTTCGGCATCGGCACCCTGGTGGTCTACCCGATCCAGCTGGCGCTGCTGCGCTGGGACCGCGCCTCGGAGCTCTCGAGCGACCGCGCCGCGTTGCTCGTCGTGAAAAATCCCCAGACGGTGATGCGCACGCTGATGAAGATCGCCGGCGGCACCAAGCGCTACGCCAATGAACTCGGCATCGAGGGCTTCATCGAGCAGGCCGACAGCTTCGGCAAGATGCAAGATGAAGGGCCGCTGGGCCGCTACATCACGATCTTTCAGTCGTTGTTTCGCAGCCATCCGTTCCCCATCTGGCGCACCAAGGAAATCATCGATTGGGTGACGACGGGGAACTTCCTGGAGATCCTCGACGGCGAATACAAGGTGCGGGCCCTGGTGCCCGTCACCAAGACGTGCCCCGCCTGCCAGACGGCCAACAAGCCCGAGGCGATGATTTGCGTGCAGTGCGCCCACCAGCTCGTCGAGGAACCCAGTGGCGAGGCCGCCGAACGCGCCGTCCGCGACGTCAAGGAAGCCGCCGGCGTCGACGACGGCAACGGCGACGTCATGTCGCGGGCCTGGGGCGATGTGCGCTCGTGGTACAAAAAGAACTTCACGCTGGGCGACGCCGACGAAGGCCCCGTCGTCGACGGCGACCCGCCCGAGCGCAAGCCAAGGGACCCGGGCGACCGGGGTTGACCTCACCCCTGCCCCTCTCCCTGAAGGGAGAGGGGAACGGACCTCATCCTGAAATGCGAAAAGCGCCTGGCATGTGC
>CAJBHN010000609.1 GCA_903952805.1 uncultured Myxococcales bacterium
ACGGTGGCCGGTGTGGTCGACGTGCAGGTCAAGGTGTTCAACGTCCGCGAGGGCGTGACCGAGGTGGGCTTCGCCCGTCGCCTGAAGGCCGGCGCGAGCCCGACGATGGTGTTGACCCTGCTCGACAGCCTCGCCGATTCGCTGTTGGCGTGGACCATCAACACCTACACCGACGCCGCGCCGTCGGCGGCCGCCACCAAGCTCGCCGGCAAGAAGCTTGGCGGCACACCGGGCAAGTCCGCCGTCGTGGCATCGTCGAGCCCGTGGTCGGCTGTTGGTGCCCTCGGCGGCCTGGGCCTGGGCCTTGGCCTGGGGGCCGGTGGCGTCGGCGTCTACAACGCCGTCGTCGACAACGACGCATCGAGCATCGACGTCGCGGTCATTGGCGCTGGCGCCGTCGTCGCCACCATCGGCGTGGTCGCCGTCGTCGCCGACGTCATGACGGAATAGCGCCAGCCCGAGCATCACAGCGACAGCTCCAGGCCTTCTTTGGCGACCAGAGTGCCGGCGCGGCGACTGCTGGCGCGCTCGGCGAGGGCGTCCATGAAGTCGTCGTCGTGGGCCGGGTCGTGGTGGAACAGCACCAAGGTCTTGACCTCGGCGCGCTCGGCGACGGCGGCGCCCATCTCAAAGGTCGAGTGGCCCCAGCCTCGGCGGGGGAACAGGCCTCCGGCGGCGACACCGGCGGCGGGGGCCTTGGCCGAGCCCTCGTACTCCTCGGGGGTGTACATGGCGTCGAAGATGAGGGTGTCTGCACCCCTGGCGAGCTCGACGAGGCCCTTGAAGGCGTCGCCGCGGTCTCCGTCGGCGAGCTCGAGGTCGGTGGCGTACACGACGCTCTTGCCGTCGGCGTCGACGCGCCAGGCCACGCAGCCGTTGGGGTGGTCGACGCCGACGTGGCGCACGGTGACAAACGGCGTCAGGCTCAGCTTCTCGCCATGGGGCAGGTCATGGAAGCTCAAGTCGGCGCGCATGGCGTCGAGGCCGACGGGAAAGTTGGGGGCCTTCATCTGGCTCGCCATGGCGGCCTTCACGCCGGCAGTGGGGTCGGGGGCGCTCAGGGCCTCGAGGTTGAGCTCCATGGTGGCGGGGTGGCCGTCGACGTCGACGGTGTCGGCGGCAGGCATGACGCCGTAGACGCCAAGGCGGTTGCCCGGGACAAAGGCGGGGCCGAAGAACGGGAAGCCCTGGATATGGTCCCAATGCAGGTGGGAGAAGAACAGGTGGGCGTTGACGCCGGTGGGGCCGTGGGCCCGCATGAGGTCGGCGCCAGCTTTGCGCAGGCCGGTGCCAGCGTCGAAGATGATGGTCTCGCCGCCGGCTTCGACGACGACACACGAGGTGTTGCCACCGTAGCGACGGTTTTCGTCGCCGGCCGTCGCAATCGAACCCCGCACACCATAGAAACGAACTCGCATGGGTCACCTCAGTTGTGAGAGATGATGCTTAGACCATGCCAGTTGGTAAAAGCTCCTGAAATCAGGGTGTTGGCTTGTTTCCCTGCGCGGCGTGCACCATCTTGGCGCAGTCGCTGCCCGACCCTGGAGCAGGTCGTTGGTGGCCAGCGCCGAAACGAAAAACGCGCGAGGCAGACCGGCTGCGCTCGCGCGTGTGTTCGGCCGGTGGCCGGCGTCAGTGCATGAACGGGATGATGGCGAGGCTGCTGAACAGCGCGACGGCGACGACGCGCAACGCCTGGGCCCGGGGTTGTCCGCGCTGCTCAATGATCACCGAGCGGACAAACGACAGTCCGCAGACGACGGCCGCCACCGGGACGATGGTGAGCGCGGCGACCGCCATGTCCACGTTGCGGCTGCCAAGGCCAGTCATCGCCACGGCCACCGCCACGAGCGCCAGGACGGGGCCAATGGCCGTCGGGCGGTGCTTGCGCTTCATGCCCAGGGCATGGGCGGCCAGGGAAAAGGCGCCGCGGTCGACGAGGAGGGCCGCCAGCAAGGGGGCGGCCAACATGGAAACGGTCAGGACGCCCATCTGGGCGCCCGAGAGTCGGGGCCCACCGCAGGCGAACGCCGGGCTGGCGGCAAGCATGGCAGCGATGGGGGTGAGGCGGCGGAGGGTGTCGTTCATGGGGTTCCTCTGTTCACCGGTCGTGAGCACCTGACGGGTTGTGCCCAACACTATCGAGTCCGCCTGCCGTCTGCAGGAGTTGATCGATCAGCCACACGGCCCCGGGTCCTGCGAGCACAGACTTCACATTGGCTGCCATGGTGGGCCCAAGGTGCTACGCCGCGCGCCATGGTCGCCCTCGGCATCGATCTCGGAACCACCTACTCTCTCGTCGCCATCGCTGAAGGTCGGGAGGGTCGTCCGCGCATTCTCACCGACGACAACGGCGAAGGCAGGCTGCCGTCGGCGGTCTTTTACGGTGCCCAGCAGCAAGACGGCGCCGTCGTGGGCTTCGCCGCCTTCGCCGCCGCTCGCGCCCACGATGGCGCGTTGTTGACGTCGACCAAGCGCTTCATGGGGCAGGGCCGCGCCGCCGCTGTCGCCCACCTGGCGTCTGACGCCGCCCACAACTACCGCCTGTGGGACGGCGTCGGCGCCGACCACCGCCAGGTGCAGTTCGTCGTCCCCGATGGCGAGGGTGCCGATCGCCCGACGACGCCCATCGAGGTCGCGGCCTATGTGCTCAAGGCCCTGAAGGATCGCGCTGAAGAGGTGCTCGGCCACCCCGTCGCGGACGCCGTCATCACGGTGCCGGCCTACTTCGACGACGCCCAGCGTCAGGCCACCCGGGATGCTGGTCGGCTCGCGGGCCTCAAGGTGCTGCGCCTGCTGGCGGAGCCGACGGCGGCGGCGGTGGCCTACGGTCTCGACAAGGAAGCCGAGGGCAAAGGGCAGGGGACCTACGCGGTCTTCGACCTCGGCGGCGGCACCTTCGACGTCAGCGTTTTGACCTTCGATCGGGGCTTGTTTCGGGTGCTGTCGACGTCGGGTGACACGGCACTTGGCGGTGATGACTTCGACTGGCCCATCGCCCGCCGCATCCTGGAGGCCGTTGGCGTCGTCGACGCCGCTACGCCACGACAAACGCAGCAGGCGCTCATGATGGCGCGGCAGGCCAAGGAGGCGCTGACGGACCGCGACGTCGTCGACGTCGAAGGCGTCCTTGACGGTCTGCCCGCCGGCACCGGCGCGGTGGCGTTTTCGCTGACGAGGGCCGACTTCGAGGCCATCATCCTGCCGGTGGTGAACCGCTGCGCCGGCCCCTGTGAGAGGGCCATGACCGACGCTGGTCTCACGCCCGACCAACTCGACGGCGTCATCCTGGTCGGCGGCTCCACGCGGGTGCCGTTGGTGCGGGCCTTTGTGCAGACGTTCTTTGGCCGCGAGCCCCTGCTGGACGCCCACCCCGACGAGGTCGTCGCCGCCGGTGCCGCGCGTCAGGCGGCGTTGCTGGCGGGCACCAGCGACACCGACATGCTGCTGCTGGACGTCACGCCCCTGAGCCTGGGCGTCGAGACCATGGGTGGTGTCGTCGACAAGCTCGTGCCGCGCAATGCCAGCATTCCGTGCACGGCGACGCACACGTTCACGACCTACGCCGATGGCCAGACCGCGATGGACATCCACGTCGTGCAGGGCGAGCGCGAAAAGGTCGAGCACAACAAGAGCCTGGCCCGCTTTCGCCTGCGCGGGATCCCTCCGCTGGGCGCGGGCCTGGCCCGGGTGCTCGTCACATTCCAGCTCGACGCCGACGGGTTGTTGACGGTGACGGCGAAGGAGCAGGCCACCGGCGTCACCCAGTCCATCGAGGTGAAGCCCAGCTTCGGCCTGACCGACGCCGAAGTGGAAGACATGCTCATCGCGAGCATCGACAACGCCGAAGCCGACATCACCGAGAGGCTCGTCATCGAGAAGCGCGTCGAGGCTCGGCGCGTGTTGCAGGCGACCCAGAAGGCCATCGACGAAGACGGCGCCCTGCTGGAACCCGGTGAACAGGCCGACGTGGCCGCCGCCGTCCGCGTCCTCGAAGACGCCATCGCCGGCGACGACCGCCACGCCATCCAGCTCGCCACCGACGCCCTCGACGTCGCCACCACGCCATTTGCTCAACGGCGGATGACCCGCAAAATCGGTGATGCGCTCGAAAATAAGCGCATCGACGACGTCAGCTTCTGAGCCCCGGGATCAGCGCAGGGCTTGGAACGTTTTTTTGAGGGAGGCGGCGTCGGCCCATTCCTGCTCGCTCCACCCCTGGGCGACATAGTCACTTTTGACGTCGGCGGGCAGCGTCGACCAGTTCTTGCCGCGCTGCAGTTCGGGGGGCGTATCGTAGAAGCCGACGTCGCTGGTCGACACAAAGGCGTCGCGGTCGGCCCTGGTGACGCCCTGGGCGACGAAGCCGGCCTCGAACTCGAGCTCGAGTTTGGTGTCGTCGGTGCCGAACTCGTGGCCGACCTTCATCGAAGCGCTGACGCTGTCGCCGTTGAAGCCCGCCTTGCCGCTCACGGCGCCGAAGTCGCCTTCAAGCTCAAGCCCCTTGCCGTTGTCGACGGTGATACTGCTGCCCATGGCGCCAACGCCGACGCGGTGTTTGCCAACGGTGACCATGCCGCTGCTGCTGCTGCCGTCGGG
>CAJBHN010000610.1 GCA_903952805.1 uncultured Myxococcales bacterium
CCGGCCAGCGACGACGTGCCCCCTCAAGGGTCAGCCGCACGGCCGTTGGGTGGTGGGCGAAGTCATCGACGACGACAACGCCGTCCTGTTCGCCCCGCACCTCAAGGCGGCGCTTGACGCCGGGGAACGTCGCAAAGCCCGCGGCGATCTCCGCGGTGCTGAGCCCGATGCCACCCGTGTGCTTCGACAGCACCGCGAAAGCACCCAGGGCATTGAGCAAACCATGGCGCCCAGACAGGGGCAGACTCAAATGGCCGCGTTCAATGCCGTCCACGACGACGGTGAAGCCGATGCCGCTCTCGTTTTCGACCGCATCGACAGCGGTGACATTGGCGGAGGCCTCAGCAGAATCGGCGCGTTCGGCGTAGGTCGTGACGCGAGCGGTGACAGCGCCTTCATTGCGCGCCTTTTTGAGGTTGGGCTCATCACCCCACAGCACAATATGGCCGCCCTCTTCCGACGACGGAACCAGGCTCATGACCTCGGCGAAACGGGCGATGATGGCGCCGACATTGGGGTAGATGTCGGCGTGGTCGTATTCGAGGCTGGTGCACAGCAACGACTTGGGCGCGTAGTGCAGGAACTTCGGCCCCTTGTCGAAGTACGCGGTGTCGTATTCGTCTCCCTCGACGACAAACGGCGACAGCGGCCCCGGTGCGCCCAGCCGGAAGCTTTCCGCCATGCCATGGCCGCTGCCCGCAGGCACGCCGCCAATCAAGAAGCCCGGGTCACGACCAGCCGACAACAAGGTCCACGCCACCAACGTCGACGTCGTGGTCTTGCCGTGGGTGCCAGCGACGACGATGCTGTGACGCTTGGAGAGAAACAGGTCCCCGAGGGCGTAGGGGAAGCTCGCGTGCTGCAAATGGCGTTCGCGCATGGCGACCGCTTCGACGTTGTCCTTGCGCACGACGTTGCCGACGACGACGAGGTCGGGAGCCGGATCGAGGTTCTCGGGCGCATATGGCATGCGGACCTGGATGCCCCAGTCTTGGAGCTTGTCGCTCATCGGGGGGTAGACGCCTTCGTCGGACCCTCGCACGTCGTAGCCCGCCGACTTCAAGAGTCCAGCGAACGCTCCCATGCCCGTGCCACCGACCCCGATGAGATGTACAGACTTCACGACGCCTCCGTGTCCCAGCTATCGACGAGTGAAGGGCATGTCGCAACAGGCCCGTTGGCGGGTCAACAGTCCGGCGTCAGGGGCTCAGCGCCCTCGTCAACGCTGGGGCATTTCGACCCGCAACACCTGGTCACCCAGCAACAGCAGGTCGCCCTGGGCGAGCACCACCGCGCTCCGCGCCCGCAGATAGGTCCCGTTGCGGCTGTCGAGGTCTTCCAGCGTCAGATGGTTGCCCTCATTGGTCAGCTGCGCGTGGCGTTCAGAAACGAAGCCGTCGAGGGGAAATGCGATGTCGCAGTGGTCGCGACCGATCGTCAACAAGCGCTGGGCGCGGAAGTAGACCTCGTGGTTGGCGTCGTCGTCGGCCACCTTCAGCAGCGCGATGGGCGCGACGGGCGCGATGGACTTGACGGCGCTGCCGAGCAGACGCGTGTCATCCACCCCGGCCATGACGACGTGGCGGTCGCTCTCGGCCAAGACGCGCAGGCGTTGGGCGCCCACCATGAATTCGTCACCTGGCACCAAGCGAGCCGGAGCCCGCAGTCGGATATAGACCCCGTTGGTGGTCGGCTCGGGCTCCAGCACCAGGTCGACACCCCGCCACACCAGCCGGGCGTGACGATGTGCCAGGGCTGTATCGTCGGGAAACAGCACCATGCCACTGCTTCGTCCAATGACGGTCTCACTGCCCTGCAAGCGCCATTGGCTGCCAGAGTGGGTGTGGCCCCTCACCAAGATGAGCTTGGCGGTGCGTTCAACGGCCACGGCCCCAAAAACAAGGGTCGCCGTGGACCCGGCCGGGGGTCGTGCCGGCGAAGGCGCCGACTGCGCCAACTTCATGGCTGGCATGACCATGGTCGATGACGCCGACGACGGCGCCGACGGCGACGCGGCCAACACATTCAACGACGCGATGACCTGGGTGGCAGCCGCGGCGGAACTGGCCGCCGAGGTAGCAAGTGCCACGGTGCCCAGCGAACCCGCGGCAACGGCTGGCTGACCGGCCGCGCCGTCGACGCGGGCCCCGCAGATCCGACAGAATTTATCACCGGGCTCCAGCGATGCCTGGCAACGCCAACACTGGCTCACCGCCCCAACAACGGCCGCCAACGGCGATTCCGGCATCGAGGGCGCGACCATACCCGTGGCACGGGGCGCGATCGGCGTCGACGTCACGACGGCGGCATCGACATTCCTTTTCACCGCCTGCGGCGACACAGGCTGCTCGCTGGGGGCGGTCATCCACGAGGGCGGCGCCGACGTCGGCTGCGAAGGAGGCAGGGACGCCGACGTCAGCATGATGGCGGGGCTGGCGACGACCAACGACGCTGCCGGAGGCAATTCGGCGACCTCAGGCTCGTCGCCAGCATCGCCTGCCAGCGGCAACCCAC
>CAJBHN010000611.1 GCA_903952805.1 uncultured Myxococcales bacterium
CCGGGCAGCCTTTCCGTGTAGACTCGGGCGCGTGAGCCTCCTGGGTGCTGCCGTCTCCTTCGCCACCGGCTCTGCCGTGGATCTCTTTTATCGACGGAAAGTCATCGACGGGAGCATTCCAACTACCGGTCCTGTGCTGCTGGTGGCCAACCACCCCAATGCCCTGCTCGACCCCGTGCTGGTGACAAACTCCACCCGGCGACGCGTGCGCATGCTTGCCAAAGCGCCGCTGTTTTCGATGCCTGGCATCTCGCTGCTCGTGAAGGGGCTCGACTGCCTGCCCGTGTACCGAAGCAAAGACGGCGCCGACACCAGCAGCAACGCCGAAACCTTCCGCGCCGTCGAGGAAGCCCTCGTCAGTGGCTCGTGTGTGCTGATTTTTCCCGAGGGCATTTCCCACGACGAGCCCACGGTCCAGCCCCTCAAAACGGGGGCCGCCCGCATGGCCATCGGCGCCTGGCGGCGGGGGGCGAAGGACATCGTCGTCGTGCCGGTCGGGCTCACCTACGCCGACAAGCTGCGCTACCGCTCGACGGCCGCCGTTGACATCGGCCCCCCGATCGTCGTCGGCGACTTTGTCGTCGCTGACGACAGCGTCGACGTCGACGACCGCGACGCCGCCCGGCGCCTGACCGACGCCATCTTTGCCGGACTGCTCAAAGAGACGGTCAATGTGCAGTCGTGGGAGGACATGCGCCTGCTCGACGCCGTCGACGCCATCTGGCGCCAGCGCGATCCCGAGCGGGTGCGGCGCCTCAAAAGCCTGGCCGACGGCGTGACCCTGCTGCGCGCCGAGGCCCCTGAAGAGTTCGATGTGTTCCGCAGCCGCCTGTCGATGTGGGTCGACCGCGTGGCAGCGCTCGGCCTTTCCCCCCGAGACCTTGGCGAGGAGCAGCTGCAAGCCCAGCAGCGACCCGCCAGAGCCGCCAGCTTCGTCGTGCGCAACATCCTGGCAGCCATCGTGGGCCTGCCCATCGCCGTCACTGGTGCTCTGTTCTGGGCGCCGCCGTTTTGGGCCGTCCACCTGCTGTGGCGGCTGACAGGCGTCGAACGCGACACGGGCGCCACCGTCAAGGTCCTCGGCAGCCTGGTCTTTTTTCCCCTGTGGTGGCTGACAGCCATAGCCGCCCTCGTCGTCGGCGTGGGCGGGGCCGGCGGCGTCGCTGCCGCCGTGGCCGTGGGTGCCGCGGCGCCGGCGGCGGGCTTGATGACCAGGCACTTCTTTCGCCGACGCTTCTTCGCTGTCCGCCAATTGCTGGGCGTCCTGCGGTTGGCGGCTCGCGGCTCCCTCGGCCAGGAGATCCGCACCGAGCGCGACGCCCTCTGCGCCGAATTGGATGCCTTCGGCGCCCGCGTCGAGGCCAAACAGGCGGCGCCAACCACCTGAATATTCGCTCAATTTCTGATCTGCCCGCCACCCAAACGACAACGGCGGCCGCGTCGCACGACGGGCCGCCGTTTCGCATCTGACCCTGGCCCGCTCAGGTCTTGGGCAGGGGCTTGTACTTGATGCGCGTGGGTCCGACGTCGCCGAGGCGCTTCTTCTTGTCGGCCTCGTATTCGCTGTAGGTGCCCTCAAACCACACGACGCGGCTGTCGCCCTCGAAGGCGAGGATGTGGGTCGCGATGCGGTCGAGGAACCAGCGATCGTGGCTGATGACGACGACGCAACCAGCAAAATTCTCGATGGCCTCTTCCAGGGCACGCAGGGTGTCGACGTCGAGGTCGTTGGATGGCTCGTCGAGGAGCAGCACATTCCCGCCGCTCTTCAGCAGCTTGGCCATATGCACGCGGTTGCGCTCGCCACCGGACAAGTTGCCGACGAGCTTGTTCTGATCGCCACCGCGGAAGTTGAACACCGTGCAGTAGGCGCGGGAATTCATCTTCTTGGTGCCGAGTTCGAGGACCTCGGCGCCGTTGGTGATTTCCTGCCACACCGTATTGTCGGCGTTGAGCGAATCGCGGCTCTGGTCGACGTGCATGATCTTGACGGTCGAGCCGATCTTGAAGTCACCCTTCAGTGGCTGCTCGGCTCCCGTGATCAGCTTGAACAGCGTCGTCTTGCCGGCGCCGTTGGGCCCGATGATGCCGACGATGCCAGCGGGGGGCAGCCGGAAGCTCAGGTGCTCGTACAGGAGCTTGTCGCCGTAGGCCATGGTGACGTCGTTGGCCTCGATGACGACGTCGCCAAGGCGTGGCCCGGGCGGAATGTAGATGTCGGCCTGGGTGACCTTGTCGCTGGAGGCCGCCGACATGAGTTCTTCGTAGCGCTGCAGGCGGGCCTTGCTCTTGGCCTGGCGGGCCTTGGGCGAAGCCTTGGCCCACTCGGCCTCGTGCTTGAGCTCGCGCTGACGGGCGGACTCCGTCTTCTCCTCGGCGGCCAGGCGCTTGGCCTTCTGGTCGAGCCAGCTGGAGTAGTTGCCCTGCCACGGAATGCCCGCGCCGCGGTCGAGTTCGAGGATCCAGCCCGCGACGTTGTCGAGGAAGTAACGGTCGTGGGTCACGCAGATGACCGTGCCCGTGAAGTCGTGGAGAAAGCGCTCCAGCCACGCGACGCTCTCGGCGTCGAGGTGATTGGTGGGTTCGTCCAAGACGAGCATGTCGGGCTTGGACAACAACAGCCGGCACAACGCCACGCGACGACGTTCGCCACCCGACAGGGTATCGACGATCTGGTCGGGAGGCGGGCAGCGCAGCGCGTCCATCGCCTGCTCGAGGATACGGTTGATATCCCAGCCATTTACGGCATCAATCGCATCCTGAATCCGCCCTTGCTCAGCCAACAACTTATCCATGTCGGCGTCGGGGTCGCCGAAGGCGTTGTTGACCTCGTCGAAGCGATTGAGCAGGTCGCGAATGGTCTTGACGCCACCCTCGATGTTCTCAAGGACGGTCTTGCCCGCCTCGAGAGCCGGCTCCTGGGCCAGGTAGCCGACAGTCTTGCCCTCCTGCAGCCGGGCCTCGCCCATGAACTCCTTGTCCACGCCCGCCATAATCTTCAGCAGCGTCGACTTACCGGCACCATTATTACCCAGCACGCCAATCTTGGCGCCATGATAAAATGACAGGTGAATCCCCTTGAGGACTTCCTTGCCGCCGGGGTGCACTTTGCGCAGGTCGCGCATCTGGAAGATGTAGGGCTCAGACATCGCAGTCTCCGTCGTCGTGGACGACGCCAGCGGCGCCGTCGTGTACGAATTCGGGTCTTTCCGATTGCAGGCCAGACAGCAAGGGGTGGCCCCCCGCAACCAGACGTCAGCGACCGTGGCTCTCGAGTTCGGCCGGGCCTGCCGGGGTCTGCAGGACAATGCTGATGGCGGGCGCCGACGACTGTGCCGCCAGCGTCGCAAACGCAGTGCCATTGCGGCGGAGGGTGCCCGACGTACCCGCCCAGAAATCCGGCTCGACGGCCCGACCGTTGCTGAACGTGCGCTTGATCAGGCCGTCGGTCATCGACCAGCTTGAACCGCCAGCGGTGCCGCTGATGGTGAGGCCGGTTTGCAGGTCCTCACTGAAGTTGTCGACGAGGACAGCGAGGTAGCGGCTGCCGTCCTGGAAGCGCAGATTCAGCCCCGGGCCCGTCAGCGTCCCCAAGCGCACCTCGACCTGCTCGGTCTGGACCGTGCCCGTGCCGAACTGGAAGGACGCCTGCTGGGTCGACGAGAAAGAGAAAGCGTGACCGCCTGCCAGGCTGCCGCTGCCGGCGCGGGTTCCCGTCCCGTCGCTGCCAAGCTCGCTCTCGCCACCGAAGTCGTCACCACTGAGGTGCATCCGCGTAAAACTGACGTCGTGGGGCCGCACGTAAAAGTCGGTACCGGAGCCCTGGTTGAAATCGCCGGCGAAGCGGCCGACGACGACACGCACCTCAATGCCCGGGTTGTCGAGGTACACGAGTTCCGATGCCGGCGCCGCGCTGTACGTCGGTGGCGTCGTGCGGAAGTTCACGGTCCCGGTCACCGTCACCTCGTTGCCACCCGTCAGGGTGGAGGCGTTGGCCACCATGTCAAACAACACCCGCAGGCCGTCGTCGACGACGCGCCCGGGCCGCAGCGCCGACGCCACGACGTCGACGGCGACGACGTTGTCGTCCACGGTTTCGCCCTCGCCCTCGCCTTCGCCACCACCGGCTTCGCCCTCGCCTTCGCCACCACCGGCTTCGCCCTCGCCCTCGCCACCACCGGCTTCGCCCTCGCCCTCGCCACCACCGGCTACGCCCTCGCCTTCGCCTTCGCCGTCGCCGGCACCGTCTTGCCCATCCGCTGCACCCGTCGCGCAGCCGACGACGGTGGCGACAATGACGGCGACAGCGGCGACTGGGGATGACAACGCGAGGGACCAACGTCGAAGACACACCATGGGCCCAGCATGCCACCCATCGTGCGCGTGACAATTGCCGATGGTTGCCCACGATGGCGTCAACTGGACGGTTGACGTCGTTGGCCGGGGACCGCACACCATCGCCGTGGCCCCTCCCTCTCGCCCCAAGCCGTCGACGGATGCCCATCCGGTGGCCCTGGTGCGGCGACGAATCATGGCCAGTGGTCTGGAACGGTGGCTGCTGTTGCCCCTGGGGGACCTGACCCCTCGTCTGTTTCGGTATTCGCGACGAGGAGCGCGCCTGGCGGAGCGCCTGGCGGGGGACCGGCCGGCCCTCACCTTGTCGTCGGCGCTGGCCGAACTGGCCGGCCAGGTGGGCGGGCTCGGGTCGCGGTCGGCGACGCCGCTGCCGCGGGTGTTGGTCGATAAGCTGGCCTTCGCTCTGCACCGCTTCATTGACGACGAGGGCAAGGATCCGCCGGAGTGGGGCTTCGTTCTGCCAGAGGGCACGGCCCCATCGCCGGTGCTGCCTGAGTTGCGCATGGTGCTCGTGGCCGTCGAGGAGCTCATGCAGCGCCTCGAGCGTCAGGGGTTCCAACGCGATGCCATTGCCGCCGTGCAGCGACGACGAACCCGCGTCACGCTCGATGAAGGCCCGCCCGCAGGCTTCTTTTTCACCGACGACCCCGGTGCCGTCCCCGCCGGCATGCTGCTGGCTCTCGACGACGTCGATCAGAAGCCCCTGTCGTTTGTGGGCGTGCGGGGTCCCCTGCAGCCCGCGGTTTCACAATGGTACGCGGCCGACCGCATCAAGGACATCATCGTCGAGCCCCTGTTCGACGAGGCCCCGCGCTTGCGACGCATGGCGGGAGGGCGTTTCGGGGCCTTGTTGGCGGCCCTCGATGAGCTGGTGGTCGTCGACGTCAATCGGCCCCGGCTGGTGTGGGTCTATACTCCCGATCTGGGCCGCATGGTCCCGCTGGTCCGCGGCGAAGCCGACGCCATCGACGTGGGCCGCAGCGGACGCGCCCAGCTGGAGCGCATCGAACAGGCGGTGCGGGCGTTGCCCTTTGCCACCGACGCCGACCGCGCCTTCGCCGAGGCACTGCGGACCCGCGGGCGCCTTGATGGACTCTCGGCGCAACACCTGGTCAACCACACGGCTGTCGAGGACAAAGATGGCCACGCCTTGCGGGTGGTCGAGGGCCGTTTGCAGATTGTCGTCGGTGACGATGGCCTGCTGCGTCTCACCAGCCTGGGCCACCGGCTGGCGGCCCGCGACCTCGCCGACGACGGCGCCACCATCGTCCACGACGGGACGGGTCGTCGGCTCATCGTCGTCGTTGCCGACCAGCAGGAGCGGGCCCTGGCCCGTGCCGTCGAGCAGGTGGGGGATGCTCCCCTGCCGCCGGCGTTGCTGGCGCAGATCACCACCCGGCTCAAGCGCGGGCGCGTCGATGTGCAGCTGCCGTCGTCGGTGCGAGGCCGACAGACCGACCCCGCCCCGCTGACGCTCGTGAAGGTCGCCTTTGTGGCCCGCGGCGACGACCCCCTCGGCGGCGGGGCCCGCTTCACGCTGGTCAGCCGTCCCCTCAAAAATGGCCCGACCTTCTTGCCCGGCGAGGGACCGACCCATGTCTTTGCCGACGACGACGACGGCCGCCCGATCTGGTGCGGACGCGACCTTGACGACGAAGCACGCCGCGCCCAGCGCCTGCTGGCCATCAGTGGTCCCGACGGCACCGCCCTCGACGACGATGCCCGCGAGGGGGCCTGGTCCTTCGCGTTGCGCCGCCCCGACGAGGCGCTCGACACCGTGGCCCGCCTTTTTGCCAGAGACGACGTCGACATCGCTGTCGCTGGCGAGGTGCTGGCCCTGCAGCGGGCGCGTTCCGCCGATCTCAAGGTGCGCCTGAGCTCACGTGTCGATTGGCTGGGCGTCGACGGCGGCGTCGCCATCAACGACGGCGAACGCCTCGCGCTGCGCAGCATCATCGACGCCCTGCGCGGGGGCCGTCGCTACGTGTTGCTCGACAAGAGCCGGGTCGTCGTCCTCGACGACGCCCTCCGCGACCAGCTCGGCAGCCTGGGTGCGTTTGCCGCCAACGACAAGGGCGACACCCAGGGCCTCAAGCTGCCCGCCGGGGCCGCAGCGACCGTGCTGGCCGACCTCGGTGACGCCGCCGACAGCACCTCCGTTGGCGACCTCATCGCCCGGCTCGACCGCGCTGCCGACGTTGACGGACTGGCCCCCGCCGGTCTGCTGGCCACCCTGCGCCCCTATCAGGAAGAAGGGCTGCGCTTCCTGCGTCGGCTGGCGGCCCTTGGGACCGGCGGTGTCCTCGCTGACGATATGGGCCTCGGTAAGACGCTGACGACGACGGCTTTGTTGCTCGACCGAATGACCATGGGGCCCCAGCTCGTCGTGGCGCCGACGTCTTTGGCCTATCATTGGGCCCGGGAGTTGGAGCGCTTCGCCCCATCTTTGCGTCCCATCGTTCTTGCTGACGTCGACGGCGGCGCCGCCCGCGTGGCCGCCGCCCGCAACGCCGGCCCCGGCGACGTGGTCATTGCATCCTACGGTTTGGTGCTGCGCGACATTGACGGCATGGCCGAGGTTGCGTTCGCCACGCTTGTCGTCGACGAGGCCCAGGCCATAAAAAACGCCACCACGGCCCGGGCCAAGGCTCTGCGGCGGCTGCGGGCGGAGTTGCGTTTCGCATTGACCGGCACGCCATTGGAAAACCACACCGGCGAGGTCTGGTCGATCATCGACCTCGTGGCGCCCGGCCTGTTTGGCACCTTTGCCCAGTTCAAGGCCCGCTTCGCCGACCCCATCGAAAAAGACGAGGACCGCGCCCGTCGACGGCTGCTGGCTCGCGCCCTGCGCCCCTTCGTGTTGCGCCGCACCAAGGCCGAAGTCGCCAAGGACCTGCCGGAAAAGACCGAGCGCACCCTGGTGTTGACGCCGAGCCCCGAGGAGCGCGCCGCCTACGAGCGCCTTCGCAAGGCCATCGTCGTCGACCTCGACGAGCGCGGGGTATTCAACAAGAAGCGCCGTGACGACGATCGCGCGCCCCTCGACAAGGGTCAGTCTCGCGTTCAGGTCTTGTCGGCCTTGACGCGGCTGCGGCTCGCGGCCTGCCACCCGGCCCTGGTCGACGCCGTCGTCG
>CAJBHN010000612.1 GCA_903952805.1 uncultured Myxococcales bacterium
CCCGACGATTTCGCAGCCGCGCCTGGAACGTCTCGGACAAGACGGCATTGGGGATGTCAGTCACTGCAATGACCTCGTCACCGATCGGAGGGAATCAACGAAGTAGGCATGACGCCAATAGCCCGGCAATTGCTCGGCCTCGGGCAGCCGGTCGACTTGTTCGTCACGGTACCGGACGTGGACCTTGTGGTCGCTGATGTCTGCCCAGGGCGCCGACGCCCCGCGTGCCTTCATCACGGCCGCGTTCTGTTCAAGAGTCAGCCTGATGGCCATCTCGTAGTCGGCATCGTGTAGCGCGTGCGCCAGCTGGACCCAACGACGACCGCTGTCGGCGTCGTTTTGGTGCAGCTCGGTCTCAAGACTTTCGATGGCAGTGACGTCAATGGTGCGCGACAGACCCTTGCCCCACTGCGTGCGAACCTTGTCCGCCACATGCGTCGGTGATTGACCATCGCACCCCAGCAGGTGCTCAAAGAAGGCCACAGCCGGGGCCAGGACCGACTCAGCGGCCCGAATCCGGGTCAGGCGTTCCGTCAGCTCCTGTCCCGCCGCATGCTTTTGCGCTTCGCGGATCATGGCCTGCAGGGTCTTTGGCGTCAGACGCCATTCGTCGTCGTCGACAGTCTTCGCGAGGAGCTCCGCAAAAATGCGCTGCCGTCCCCGTGTGCCCCGCACCAGGTCGGCATCGCCGGGCCCTCCATGGAGCAGGTGGTCCCGATACACCCGACGCTCGGTGGGACGAATCTCGCGAATGACCGTCGCAATGTTGTCGAGCAGGGCGCCGTCCTTGCCGCGTTCCCCCACGTCGATGGTGCACGTGGGCTTGCGCAGGCGGTCGATGATGTCCTGCTGCGCGCGCTGCCCCGATGCGCCAAGGGTGGGCAGGAGGCTTGTGTCGACCAGGGTTCTGCCGGCGGCGGTCAAGCGGGTCGGGTCCCCCTCCAGCAATCCTGAAGCCTTGGCCGCGACGGTGTAGAGACCCCAGAGGCCGTAGGTCTTCTGGTTGCTCAGAATCTGCCCATCAACATGGGTTCCCAATTCAACGCGGTTGCTGGCAGCGAGGCGTTGGGAAACGCGCTCGGTGCCGCGGAAGCCGCGTTCCCGGTTGCGGCTGTGGCGGGCATAGCCGCAGAGCTGCTCCCATTTCAGGAACGTCGCGACGTCACCCTCGCCGCCACCCTGGTCGGCGAGGCATTGAGCAAAGTGATAGCCGAGCAACAGCACACTGAAATCAGCCACCGAGGTGCTGACCGTCGTCAGGTTGCCGACGACGTGCCGCCCCAGCCGTGACCAGATGGGCTGCACAGCGAGTGGGTCTCGTGAGCCTTTGATGGCTGCTCTGGTGTCAAGACTGGTGAGAAATGGTGTCAGCATCATGAGGTTCTTCGGGAAGATGCAGGCTGCCTGCGACAGGATTGGTCGCTGTCGGACCGAACGCTACCCGAAGCAGGCCAATCGCCCCCACCGAAACCTGCCAACGACATGGAGACAAACGGGTGAGTCGATTTCAGGAGGTCGCTGTGGAGGAGTCGCTCTTCGTCGAGCGGGCTCTCTCGCTTGAGCAGCTTGCCTGAGCAATGGACGGCGATGTCCGATGTGAGGACGTCGCTGATGGAGTCTGGATCGTCGAAGGTGACTTGCCTGCGGGCGTGTTGGTCCCGGTCGCCGGCGACGAATCGGGAGGCGTCGCGGCTCATCCGGGGAGCCACGGCTGTCGGGCTATGGCGCCCTCGTCACCATGAACGGCGGCGAGGTTCCGTCGACGATGGCCCCCAATTGCTGCTCGGCCCAAACAACGACGCCTGACCATGGGTCGCCAGCGGCAAAGGCGGGCCGCGTCAGGTTGAGCGTTGCGCTGGCGGCGTCGAAGCGGGTCGCGGCCTTGACTGCCGCTACTGTGCGCACCGCATCGCTTTTGCCCTCGTCCTGACGCAAGCGCTGGATACCCTCGACGAATGCAAACACGGAGGCCCATTGGGCCCAGGCGAGCTGCTGCCCTTGGAGGAGCTCTGCCAACAACGGCGTCGCCAGCCTGAAGGCCACGGCGTTTTTGTCGGCGCGCGTATCGGCAATCCCGGCGTCGGCGAGCTCGCTGAGGATGCGGGCGACGTTGCGCTTGCTGTATCCGAGGTGCTGGAGGTCAGACGCGATAAGCCAACCACGAACCGGCAGCATGGCGAGCAATTCGGCGAGCACATCCGCGCGAGCACCAACGCCAGCAAGGGCGCGCAGCCGCAGACGAATCAGCGCCGGCCTGTTCATGGGGAAGGATCGCTGGGGTGTCGTCGTCGTGGTCGGCCCAGCAGCGCTCGGTGTGCCGGTCGTCCACAGCACACCGTGGCTCCGCAGCATCGTGGCCATGTCGTTGAACGCGGCCGACACCTCAGGTGACACTGCCTTCAACAGCCCGTGCAAACGACTCGCCGAAATGCGGTCCGCATGTCCAACGCACCAGTGCCGGATTTCCTCTTGCAGCCGAGCGTCGTCGCGAAAGAGCCACGGCGAAAAGACAATCAAGGGCTCGGGGTCGATGGCAACGTGGGCGTGATGCCGGATGACACCGGGCACCCCAAGCTCTGACCAGAGGCTCCATCCCAAATCGACGACGGCTTGACCTATGCGCTCAGTCATCGGCGTTCCCCACGGCTCCCGCGAACACACCGAACACGGCAAGCACCGGCGCCAACTGCACGTCGCGGAAACCGTCAGAGGGGTCGTGCGTCGCACACCAGCGCGCCGCGAGCCTGACCTCGGCCTTCGTCGGTGCAAGTGCGCGAAGGTCTTGCAGGTGCTTGCCCTGCAGCGGCCAGTGGTCCGCAGCGGCGTACACCTTGAACGCAATCTGGTCGACGCGCGACGCGAGCCTGACTGTCAGAGAACCGAATCGGTGAACCTCGGCACGCTCGGCGAACCCGATGGGGAGCCCAGCGGTGAACAACGATGTCGGACCGCTGTTCAACCAGGTCTGGGCCAGGTCGAGAGCAGCACCAACGTCGCGGACGGCCTCGACCAGGTCTGCTGGCATCGGTTCCGCCAGCGTCCAGGTGCCGCCAACGATGCGGGCGACGATGTCCAGGTCCTTGGTGGGACGATCGATGTAGCCGCCAAGCAGCAGCGCACCGCCGCCGATGACGGCAATGTCGTGGCTGAGCCCCCGGTCAGCGAGAATCTCGCCCAACACCTCAAGCGCCGCACGCAAGCTGGCAGACTGGAATGACACACGAGAAGATAACCTGCGTGATACGAGATGTATAGCTGCTCGAATCGAGCATTCTATCGACAGGTCAGGGATGGGTCCCCGGTATCGTCGCGCCGTCACCAACGTCACCGCCCCAAACCGGCCCCCAGGTCCGCTGGTTCAAGGGCGAAACGTCGCTGTCGAAAGGTCGACGAGTCCTGATGCTTCAAGTCTTTGGCGCAACGACAACGACATGCATTCGACGACGACGTGGTCGAATGGTTCTGATTCTTCAGGTCTTTGGCGCAACGACCACGACTTGAATTCCGTCAGGTCGGCGACGGGACAGCCAGCGGCGATCCTGACGGCGACGAGACCCCGACGTCCTGGAGTTGGGGCAGGGGGTCTGGGTGTTCGCCGCCGATGAGTCGCACGATCTGACGCAGCCTGACGATGGCCTCCTGGGCCTCATGGGCATGGAGTCCCAGGCGAGGAAGCTCCACAAAGACCTGCACCCGGGCGTCGCCGTCGGGGTCAACGACGACGGCTTTGGCTGGCACGGTGTGTCGCAGCACGGCCACGAACGCGGCGGCGAGACCGTCCCGCGCGAACCAGGCCCGGGCGCCGTCCACGTTGCTGGCGTGGACCGCATAGCGGGGTGACAGCACGACGGCCTCCTGCAGGCCTCGCAGCTCAGTCACGGCGTCGCGCCATTGCACGTCGACAATGACCATGCGGCCGAGCTCGGCCCAGTCGGGTCCCCACGCCTCGCGCT
Organism: uncultured Myxococcales bacterium; assembly: GCA_903952805.1. GTDB lineage: Bacteria > Myxococcota > UBA727 > UBA727 > VGSZ01 > VGSZ01. The sequence continues at coordinate 3,954 of CAJBHN010000612.1, forward strand.
GCCGAAGCTGCCACAGGGCATGGTCGCCGCGGACCACGGCGTCGACGTCACACACCGCGTCCCGGCCGCGGAGCACAAGGCTCAGGGGCCGGTCGACGTTGCCGCGTCGTTCGTCGAGGATGTCGAAGTCCGCCTTGAGGACGTCGAGGAGACGGTGCTTCTCGCGCTCGACCAACCAGGCCCACAACACCAGCAGGCCACCGCAGAAGCCTGCGCGGCCGCCTCCCAACAGCAGGAGTTCAAGTCCCGTCACCCACAACAGCTTGCCGACACGGCGGCTGCGCAGCCACCAGCCCGGGATCTGGTCGACCTGCTGCTGCATCGAGATCGCACCCGCCGGCGCCCCCGGCCACATCGCGCTGTGGCCCCGCAGCCAGACGCGGTGCACACGCTGGCACGACGATTGAATCATAGCCCTCGACACTGGAGGAACCCATGAAGCATTCCCATCGTTCTCATCGCCTTGCCACGCTGACGGCCACCGTCGTCGTCGCCGTCAGCGCCTGCAGCGACGCCCCCTCGCCCATCGACACCACCGTCGACCGCACGCGCCGCAGCGCCGCGCTGCGCAGCTACGACAGCTGCGACGCCCTCGCCGCCGACCTGCGCGACAACACCGCCGAGCGCGTCCGCACCCAGCTGCTGCAGCAGCGCGAGATGCTGCGCGACAGCGACGGCGGCTGGTTCCGCGGCGGCCTTGAGGTCGACGGCGCCCCCGAAGCCGCCGCCGACGCCGACGCCAACAGCGGCCGCCAGGAGGGGGTCGACTTCTCTGGCACCAACAACCAGGAGCAGGGCGTCGACGAGGCCGACCTCGTCAAGACCGACGGCTACTTCATCTACACCGTCAACGGCGACCGCCTGGAGATCCTGGGCGTCCCCGAGTTCGGCGCGCTGACCGCGGTGTCCTCGACGCGCATCGAGGGCTACCCGAGCCAGCTGTTGCTCAGCGGCGATCGCGCCGTCGTCTTTTCGTCGATCTATGCCTACGACGCGAGCGGCGACGACCTGCTCAACTCGATCCTGTTCAACGACGACGGCAGCATCCACGGCCAGAGCCTCACCAAGGTCACCGTGCTGTCGCTCTCGGCCGATCGCACCAGCGCCACCGTGGAGCGCGAGCTCTACCTCGAGGGCTATCTGATGACGGGCCGCCGCGTCGGCGACGTCGTCCGCGTCGCCAACTACGCCTCCTTCGACGTGCCGAACCTGCGCACCTGGCTCGACGTCCCCTATGAGATCTGGGACGCGGTCTTCCCCGAGAGCCGCCGCCATGCGGCGATTGACGAGGCCTTCACCGACGCCATGGAGCACAACGCCCGCGTCCTCGCCAGCACCCGCCTGGAGCACTTCATCCCGCGCCTCTTTGAGCGCCACAACGGCGTCCTCGTCGAAGCGACCCTGCGCGACGAAGCGTGCTCAAACGTCAGCATCCCCGAAGACGGCGTCGCCGCCGGCTTCACGTCGCTGTTGACCCTCGGCTTGTTTGGCGACGGCATCACCGTCGAGGCCGACCACGTCGTCACCAACTACCCCATCCTCTACAGCGCCACCGACACGCTGTTGCTCGCCGAGCCCGCGCAGGACTGGTGGTGGTTTTGGGGCAACGAGGAGCTTGACGAGGCCACCAACATCCACCGCTTCGCCCTCGACGGCGCCACGACGACCTACACCGGCTCCGGCCGCGTTGATGGCACCCTGCTTGGTCAGTTCGCGCTTGATGCCCACGACGGCGTCGTCCGCGTCGCCGCCACCAGGGGCCAGTGGAACCGCTGGTGGAGCACCGACCCCCAGCCACCCGTCACCCAGCTCGTCACCCTCGCCGGCGACACCAGCCTCGAGGTCCAGGGCAGCGTCGACGGCATCGCCCCCAACGAACGCCTGTGGTCGGTCCGCTTCACAGACACCGAGGCCTACCTCGTGACCTTCCAGAACACCGACCCGCTGTGGACCATCGACCTCTCCGACGTCAAGAACCCCCGCATCCTCGGTCAGCTGCACGTGCCCGGCGTGTCGACGTACATCCACCCGCTCGGTGATCACCTCCTCACGATCGGCCTCGGCGGCACCGACGAAGGCCTCGATTGGGGCACGACCCAGCTGTCGATGTTCAACATCGCCGACCGCACCCAGCCGACGCTCGAGTCATCACTGCAGCTGTCCGCTGGAAGCGCGCAGGACGGCTGGCAGTACAGCTCCAGCGAGGCGACCTACGAGCACAAAGCCTTCACCTACTGGGGCCCCCTCGCCCAGGTCGCGGTGCCGCTGTCGACGTGGCGTTGGGACGAGAACGGCGGCTACGAGTACAGGACCGAGTTGATCCTCGCCCACGCCGAAGAAGGCCAGGCCCTCAGCATCGACGCCCGCATCGACCACTCCTCGTTCTTCAACGGCGCCCGCGATGAGTGGTACGACTACCGCGACGTCCGCCGCAGCATCTTCATGGGCGACTTCATCTACGCCATCTCCGACAAGGGCGTCTCCTGCACGCGCCTCTCCGATCTGCAGCTGACGGCGTCGGTCCCGCTGCGCGGCTCCAACGACCGCTGAGCGCGACGGTCCAACCCCCAACGATCGAAAACGGCGCCCCACGGGCGCCGTTTCTCGTCGAGGTGCCCATATGGCCTCCATCGTCACCGTCGAAGCGCTCATGCAGCCGCAACGCCAGGGCTCGCCCGTCTCATGAACCTTGAAGAACTCATCGCCGCGAAGCCCACACCGACCAGCGGGCGCAACGAGAAAGACCCAATGACGCTGCGTTTCCTCCATGGCCTTGCAGGCAGTCCCCGTGGCCATCAGATCCGACGCTTCTTCGGCTGGCGCCGAAGGAGCCCAGCTGGCTGCACGACGCCGGCCACGTCGTCATTGCTCCCGACTTCGATCCATATGCTGTGCGTTCCACTTTCTCGATGAGTTCCACACGCACGGAACACACCGAAAAAACGGAACCTCAGGTTTCAACGCCGCGAGCCCGCAGCTTCTTCGTGATGTAGGCGGCGACGGCACCCGCATAGGGCGGAAGCTCGCCGCTGGTATTTGGCGAGCTCGCCTGCCGATGAAGGCGACGAAGGTTGGCGACCGTATCGTCGCGGCGAAGTTCCTTTTGCACGTGGGCGATGGCTGCGGCCCGCGCGTTGCGCAGAGGATCGGCGTTGAGGTTCAACGTCACGATGTCGTCGTGGGCCTCTGGGCTGAGGCCGACGATGGTGCCGTCGCGACGGTAGCTGAAGCAGGCGGCCGGGTCCGGTGGGCGTCGGGCCGGATTGATGTGCAGCGGCCTGTTGCCCCGCACGCGGTCGCAGGTGTCGTGGGTCCCTTGCTGGATGACCGTCCGTCCGCTGCAGACGCCCAGCAGGTTGCTCCACTGGAACATCTGCGCGGGTTGCACCGAGCGCGGCACGAAGTGCTCGATCTTCATGCCGGAGGGGTTCGTGACGTCGTGATGGCCCGTGGTGCGCAGGCGCCCCATGCAATAGGCGCACAGATGCGCTTGCTCGAAGGCGAGTGCGTCACGCACCGGCTGGGCGCAGTCCTTCAGTTCGCTCCAGTCCGCCGTCGTCAGTCCCTGACCGCTGTCGTCGACAATGCGGTCGACCTCACGTCGCACTTGGGTCAGGCAAGCAGGCTCGGCCCCTTTGACCACGAACCTCATGGGCCGTGTTGCTCCAGGTCTGCAAGCTCCCAGCGGAGCGACACCACCTGCTCATCGGTCTCGCCGAGCAGCAGGGCCACCTCGTCAAGAGCAATGCGCGCGGCGCTCGCCTGGCGATCCTCGACCAGGTCGCGAACCTGCTGGAGCTTGTTGTGGACGATGGGCAGCCGCTCAGGCGCCGCCATGATCTCCCGCAAGACGGCGTTGACGTCTTTGCCCTGAGAAGCATTCGCCATCGTCGGCGCCGTCGCTGTGCGACCCGCCGGCAACACCCGCAACCAGCTTGCTTCACAGGAGGCAACCACCTGCGGCGCGTGGGTCGTCATGATGAACTGGATGCCGGGAAACGTCGTCGTCAACCGTTCGATGATCGACCACTGCCAGCGGGGATGGAGGTGCAGGTCCACCTCGTCGATGAGCACGATGCCCGTCGACCGTCGTGCGGCATCGCGACCAAGGTGTGGGTTCAGCCGCACCGCCCGCCAGGCAAGGTCGGCGACCATGCCGAGGAAGTTCCGGTAGCCGTCGGACATGAAGGAAAACGGCAAGACCTCGCCACTGGCCATTTCGACGCGCAGCTCATCGTGGGCGACGCTGAAGAACACCCGCACAGCGCCGTCGACGCAGGCACGCACAGCGTCAGACACCGCATCAAGGGCCGGTACCATTGGCGGCGGCAGGCCTTTGCCAATGGCGCGGTCGAGGTCCTGCAGTCGCTCCTGCTCCTTGCGCTTCATCCAGGCGGCGAAGAACTTGTGGCTCGAGGCTGGCTCCAGACAATCGACGTAGCCGCTTGCTCGCGACGCCAATGCCAGGGCATTGAGACTGGAGTCCCGCTTCTGCGCCCAGAGGCGCCCGGCCCCGTAGTAGGCGAGCACAGGGACGTCGGTGTCTTCGCCGTTGGCAATGCGCTGCCAGGCCAGCTCGCCCTGCTGTTGCAGCGCACGGGCGTCGCCATGGGTCGTCTTGCCCCGCGCCTGGCGCAGCTCACGACGCCAACTGGTGGCCTGCTGGTCGACGACACCGCTTGCCGAGATGGCCACGGGGTAGACCCGCTCGATGTCGACGCCATGGGTGGTGTGGGTGATGCGCCGGATATCGGCATCGGCAATCTTCGGCGGCCGGATATCGGGGAAACCGAGAAAAAACGCGCCAATGGCAATGGCCGCCGCGTCGAGGATCGAGGACTTGCCCGAGGCATTCTCGCCAATGAAAACCGTCACCCGCTCATGGAGGTTGGTCTCGAAGCCGGGAAAGCCACGGAAGTTCTCAAGCTTCAAGGTGGTGAGGCGCACGACGACGTCAATGCCACGCTCGCCTGCCACCGGCAAGCGGCCGGCCAGGCCCGGCACGGCTCTCGGCGACGCCAACGGTCCGCACCAACGGCCCGGTGCTGCCTATCGAACAGCACCGTCGAGGTCACCCGCCTGGCCATTCTGCACGGCCGCCACGACGACGTGGGGCCCCTCGAAGACTCCATCGCCCGCGCCGCCCACGCCGACGCCACCCTCCGCATCGTCGACGACGAGCACCGGCTGACGGCGTCGGTGGCTGCCCGTCGCGACCGACACGGGCCGTGGTCGTGGTTCGGGCCTCGATGCTCGTGCCATGCTGTGCCCATGACGCAGCATCCCTCGACGCCCACGACGCTGACGACGCCACCGGACCGGATCATGCACGCGGGCCACGCGCTGCAGTTCATCCCCGGCGGGCCCGTCAACGCCTTCGACGGCGACCCCCGCGTCGTCGACGATTTCTATCTCGGCGTCACGCCCGTGACCCACGGGACCTGGGCCGCCTTCTGTGCGGCCACCAAGAGACCCGTCCCGCCCTGGCCCATGGGGGCCAGCAGCGCCTTCAGCCTGGGCGACATCAGCCCCGGCGACGCCGAGGCCTACGCCGCGTTTTATGGACTGCGCCTGCCGAGCACGGCCGAGTGGCAGCGGGCGGCGCGGGGCACCGAGGACACCTTGCCCGGGCCGGTGCCGGCCACCCTGTTTCGACCTCGAGAGGTCGAGCACCCCTTCGGGTTGCAGAAGCTGGGCCACACGTGGGAGTGGACGTCGACGCCCGGGCCCCAGGGCACCCGCTGGGTGTGTGGCGGCCACTATCGCGACCAACCCCACCCCAGGCGCGCCGACCACGGCGGTCGCTTTGGTCATGTGGCGGTGGAGTCCGCTGCCTCCGTCGACGTCGTGTTGCGCATCGCCCGTGACGCCGTCGTCGAGCCGGTGGACCAGGCCCGGGCGGACCGGTCGCTGCAGGAGGCCACCCGGGTCTTGACCGAGAGTGTCGTCAGGCCCGGGGATTGGGTGCGGGCCGGCGCTGGGGCGGGTGGCGTCGAGGTCGTGTTTCGCGCTGGGACCGATTCGAGTCGACAGGCGCTGGGCCTGCGCCTGCACCCCGATGGCCGGGTCACGCCGGCGTCGGTGCGATTGTACGACCCGCAACAAATGATGTTTGAGCGCGCCATCGACCTGACCCCCGTGGCCCACATGCTCGAGCTCTTCGCCGTCGGCACGGTGGCCATCCCCAACTTTGAAGAACCGGTGCCGATCCTCGCCCGCGACCACTTGCCCGGGGTGTTTCTCAACGTGCTGCTGCGGGCGTTGGCTCGCGAACAGCGTGGCCTGCCCATCGAGCTTGCAGGCCAGGTCGTGCAGCACACCTGCTGCGGCATCGAAGCCGTCGAACCCGTGGTGCGGGTCTGGCCGAGCTGGGTGCGCGTTGGTTTCGACGGCACCATCGGCCTCGTCCCCGAGGTCATCGGCTTCCGCAAACGCATCGGCAACTATCCGACCGCCGGTGCGGACTATCCCGAAGGCCACCATCCCCGGGGTCCCGCCACCGACGCCCAGCAGGTCCATGCCGCCGGCGCGCTGCTGTTTCGAATCCTGGCGCCATTCTGGCGGGCACCACAGCGGTCCTTCGTCGAGCGATACGAGGGGACGTGGGTGCCCCATCCAGGCGTGCAGAGCCTGCGCCCCGACCTCGACAACGACGTGGCCCGCTTCATCGACGCCTGCTGTGCGGCGGCGCCCGCTGACCGCCCCTCCGTCGTCGAGCTGCGCCACACCCTCACGCGCCTCGCGCAGCCCGGCGACGTCGGCTTCAGCACCCTCATCGAGGAAGCGCTGCCCGTCGAACGCGCCGCAGAGCTGCAGGCCATCGACGACCTGATGCTCGTCGATGGTGCGCGGGCCCGCTCGGTGCCGCTCACGCCGATGGCGACCCTGCCGCAGCGGCTGCGCGACGTCGTCGATGTGTTGGCCCGACAGATCTACAACTGACGATTCGCCGTCGCCTGTCTCGTGCGCGGTGCCTGCGGAGGCAGTCACCACCTGAGTCCCAGGGCGAAGTGGCCCGAATCATCGACGCCTCCTGTGTCGGCGCACCCCATGATCTCGTCGACGACGCTGCTCGCGACGTCGACCTCGCGCGACGCTAGCATCGAAGCATGCACCGCCTGTTCGTTGTCGCCGGTCTCGTCGTCTGCCTCCTGGGCGCTGCCTGCGGAGGCAACCACCCCCAGAGCCCATCGTGCGCGGCCTTCGTCGCCTGCGTGGTCGCCCGCGACGCCGACCGCGGCGTCACCACCAACGTCGACCGCTTCCTCGACGATGGCGCCTGCTGGAGCGCCGCCGAGGAGGGGGCGACCGCCTGCGCCACCGCCTGCGCCCGCGGCCTGGTCGCCATCGCCGCCATCGCCGATGCCCCCGCGGTGTGCCGATGAGGTCGCCATCGGTCTCCCTCGCCCTCGTCAGCGCCGTGGTGTCGCTGGCGCTGCCCTTCGCGCTGCCGCTGCACGGGCACGGCCCCGGCGTCATCGACCGCGATGTCGTCGAGGTCGACGACCCCACGCTGAGCTGGGTCTTCCCCGGCCACTTCGACACCGGCGACGAGGTCTTCACGCTGCTGCTGGATTTCCCCGACGAGGGCTTCGCGTTTCCCATCGAGGTGCTCGTCCCCCACCAGGTCGGGCTCGAGGAGCACCGCCCCGCCATCGCCATCATCGCCGCCGGCCTGCCGCCGCCGACGGAGGCGCAACGCGCGGCGGTGCCGGGGGGCATCCCCGACGGCCTGGGCGTGATCGTCGACGACAACAGCGTCGACCCTCGCCCGGTGCTCTTTGAGGGCTTCATGCGCCGCGTCTACTGGACGAGTGGACCCCTCGCCGTCGCCGTCGACCGCGGCGTCACCGAGGTGCGCATCTGGTCTCCCGCCGGCACCGCCGGAAAATTCGCCATCGGCTTCGGCGTCGAGGAGGACTTCGGGGCCGACTCCTTCCCGCCCATCCTCGAACACTGGAACGATTTTGCGTACTGACCATCGGCTCTTCTCCGTCGTCGCCGGCATGCTGGTCGCCACGGCAGCCCGGGCCGACGCCGTCATCGACCCGGTCCCAGCCGGCGCGGCCGTCATCGAGGCGGCGCCGGTCGTCGACGACGACGACCCACCGTGGTCGCTCGGCCGCTTCACCGTGGCGATGCCCATCGAGGCCCACGTCATCGGCTTTGCCGCAGGACCCCACCCCGAGCTCATGTGGCGCCCCTTCGCCCGCGACGGCGTCACCCACCTCGTCGTCGGCGTCGGCGTCCAGCCCGGCAACGAGTACCTGTTTGTGCCCGTCGACGTCGGCGTGCGGTGGCGCTTCGCGCCGGCGTGGTTCTTTCAGCCCTGGCTCGGCGTCGGCGTGCAGGGACAGACGATGTTTGTCAGCGATGGGGGGCCGTTCTTCCGCCCGGCGGTCACCACCGAGGCCGGCGTCGCCGTCGCCATCGATGACGTCGCCGCCGTCGGCGTCGGCGTGACCCCGTCCCTCGCCCCCCTCGGCGTGCCGGGGCCGGGGCTCGCCGTTCGGCTGACCGTCACCCTCGCGCTGGAGGCCATGCTCCAGAAGCATTGAGGGGCGGCGCCGGGCTCAGTCCGCCGTGAGCAGGAGGGACTTCGGGACCGGCCGGATTCCATCAGGCGCCATTCGATTCCCCTCCGCTCCGCGCGGAGAAATCCAAAGCCATGCGGTTCTTTTGTGTGTGGGGCCGCTCGGGCGGCTCGGGTCGAAGGAGCAGCCGCGGTCAGTGCATCGTCGTTTGCCCTGTGCGTCGTCGGCTATGGCCTCGACCGAGGCGCGTCTCGGACGGATTGCTCGAGGAAACCCTGGAATTCTTCTTCAGAAATGAAGCGGATGGCGCCCAATCGCCTGCTGGCCTCGGCGAAGGCCGCCGCGCGGTCGGGATGCACGGAGTCGAGGGCCATGGCCTGGGTGCCATCAGCGAGAGTGGTGCGCACCGAGATGACCCAGGTGCTCCTGGGCCCCTCGGTCGGCGGCAATCCCATCTCGGCCGCGTCGTCGTTCCAGATGGCCAGCGTCGACAGGGAGCAGACGTCGAGGCCATTTTTGTCGGAGGCATAATACAGCTCCGATGCTCCTGCCCGGGCCGCCGGCCTGAAGGCGCTGCGTTTCTGGGATGGGGCTCGCTTGATGGGCTTCACGGCGCACTCCTTTTTGAAAGCATTGTGGGGTGAAAATGTCCGAGGGCCAAGTTGAGCGCCGTCCCGCGTCTTGGTCGTGGCCTGAGCGAGCTGCGCGTGTGCCTCCCAGACAAGCGCAGGCCAGGTGAAACGAACGAAGATCGTGTTCACCCCGGCCTGCGAGTAGCATCGCCGCCATGACCGAGACCAACTCCCCATCGTCGTCCCACAGCGGGCTTTCCCAGGCCGTCCCAACCCCTGCGCCGTCGTCGGCAGGGCAGGGCGTGCACGGGGTGCAGGGGGTGCAGGTGGCCCAGCCCGGTCCCAGGCCAATGATGGACCGGCTCGCCCGGGCCAAGCACCGCGTCGTCGTCCTCGGCGGCGGCTTCGCTGGCGTCTACACGGCCAAGTATCTGTCCGAGATGCTCGGGCGCCGGACCGATGTGCATGTCGAGTTGTTGTCCGAAGAGAATTACTTCGTGTTTCAGCCGCTATTGCCCGAGGTGGCCGCCGGCGGCGTCAGCCCCAATCACGTCGTCAATCCCGTGCGTGACATCATTCCCCGGGCCCAGTTTCGCTGGTCGAAGG
>CAJBHN010000613.1 GCA_903952805.1 uncultured Myxococcales bacterium
CTGTTCAACCCGAAGCAGCCGCGGTTGCATCGACCTGGCGCGTCGTTTGGCCGCTGCGGGAAGGACTGATCGTGGCGACCAAACGAGCGTGGAACATTCGATCTTTTCAACCCGGCGTTGACGACGCCGCCGTCGTCAAGTTGTTGGGGCAGGTGGCGACGTTTGATGGCGGACTTGGCGCGCTGTCATCGACCATGCTGGCGGCTCGGTTGGCCCATCCGTCTGCCCGGGTGGGAGGGGCCTGGCGCGTGGCCGAAAGCACCAATGGCACCATCATCGGTGTCTTGCTGGTCTTCGTCGTGGCAGCGGCACGGACCGAGGTCATCGTCGGCGTCAACCCGGCCTTTCGCCGCCAGGGCATTGGTCGCGCCTTGCTTGACGTGGCGCCCCGCGAGCAGCGCCTGAGAGCCGTGTCGCGGGCCAGCGTCGGCGGTGCCGATGCGCTGTTGCAGGGAGCGAGTTTCATCGAGCGCCACCGAAGCCTGCTGATGCGTCGCGAGGTCACCAAAGTGGCGGCGCTTCGCTTTGACGACATGGCGGTGGTGGAGGACACCGGCAAGGATGCCCGACGAGCCATCATGACCCTGACGGCGGTCCTGGGCGATGACGTCGACGACGACCGAGCTTTGATGCAGGCCCGCTTGAGTCGCGAACGAACGGCCGCCGTCTATCTCCAGGCCACCGGGCCCGATGGCAACGTCTTCGACGCGGGGATATGCATCGTGGTGCCCAGCGACCGAGCCAAGAAGGGCGAACGAACAGCTGCCGGCGAGCCGATTGTCGCCGTCATCAGCGAGGTGGGGTTGTTGCGTTCCATGCGCGGCAAGGGTTTGTCGCGGGCGCTGGTGCGCGCAGGCATCCGCCAGGCCGAGAGTCTTGGCTTTCGCTTTGTCGAGGTCGTGGCCGACAAACGTCGCGCCGCCGCCATTGAATTGTACGAGCGCGAGGGTTTCGAAAACGTCGACGAGGAAATCCACTGGCTCCGCAAAGAACGGCGCGGTTCACGGGCCTGACCACCTGAGCTGTCACCTCGTCAGCGCACGTCGCCGGCGAGGCCGAGCTCGGCGCGTTGAACGATGCGGACCTTGCGGACGTCCCTGACGGCGAGGTTTCCGGCCGCATCGAGGGTGTCGCGGTCGACGGCGACGACCTTGTCGAAGCTGGCGACGACGACCCGGCGGCAGCCGACGGTCATGTCCCGGCCGAAGCTGTCGACGTCGACGGTGCCGATGGCGACGGCTTGGGGCGGGCGCAGGCTCAAGTCGAGTTTGATGAGATTGTCGCGCCCCCGGGTCAGCAAGACATAGGCAAAGCCGCCCCGAGCGGCGATGGCGGAGACGTCGACGTCGGTGGCGCCGGGGATGATGTAGTCGTCATCGTCGGTGGCAGGGAACAAGAACGAGTCGTCGGCGCTCATGATGATGACGCGGTCTCGATCGCCCAACAGGAGCGTGCGGGTGGCGGCGTCGAAGGCGATCCCTTTGGGGGGAGAGCCGCTGCCGAAAGAGTGAATGCGGTCGCTGTCGGCGTCTTCGTCGTGGAACGCGCGGACCGTGGGCGGATTGCTGCCATCGGCACCGATGACGACGTAACCATATGCGGCGCTGGCAGCGACAAAGCGGGTGCCATCGATCGCGAACGCCGTGGTGCCGAGATAGGTGTCGCCCTGATGCAGCACGGTGGCGTTTTCGCCGACGGCGGCGTTGACCGGCAACTGTCGGACATTGGCGCCGAAGGTAACGACGGTGTCGTTGATGACCTCGACGTGGTCGGTACTCCCGAAGTTCTCCAGCACCACCTGCTGGCGGCCGGTGATGGGCTGTTGCAGCAGGGTGGAACGCTGAAATTGGTAGAGAAAGCGGTCGCCCACGACGAAGAGACGGTTGTCGCCGCCGAGGGCGACATCGCTGGCGCCCCAGCCGTTTTGCAGGGCAACGCTGTCGTCGTTGTCGATGTTGACGTTGGCCACGCTGCCCTGGGGAAAGCGGCGCACCATCGCTCCGTCGCCAAGGTCGTACACCTGGAGGGCGTCGACCTCGTCGTCGCGGACCAGCAGCAGCCGCTCGTCGGCCTCAC
>CAJBHN010000614.1 GCA_903952805.1 uncultured Myxococcales bacterium
GACACCGCCACCGTGACCCTCGCGCACGCCGGTGACGCCATCGCCTGGTGCGCCCATCTCATCGAGGCCGGCGGCTGCGACACCGACGTCGACTTCGTCGCCACCGACGACACCATCACGGTGACCATGCCCGCCGTGGTTGGCCGCCCGCATCTCGGAGTCGTCGTGCGGGACCGGGCCCTGCTGCAAGCCGCCATCACCCATAACCTCGTCACCGCGCCACCGGGCGTGCCGTTGACGACCTTCTCCATCAGCGCTCCCGTCGGACAACAAGATGTCAAGGTCGGCGACGTCGTCAGCGTCGACGGCAGCACCCTGCCCGGGGCCACCGCCACCGCGGTCTTTGTCGACGCTGATAGTGGCGCCGCGCTGACAAACCCCGCCCCCATTACCGTCGCCAGCGGCGGCGCCTTCAGCGCCCGGCTGGTGGTTCCCGTCGTCATCACCGATGGCCAGCGCCTCGCGGTCGACGTCCGCATGACCTTCGCCAGCGTGGTGCTGCCCCCCGTGCGCAGCCGCAACACCCTGCGCGCCGACGCCACGCCGCCTGGTGTGACCATTGGCGTCGTCGGTGGGCTGTTGCAGGCGACGTCGACCATTGCCATCAGCTGGAGCATCGTGGGCGCCCAGGCCGTCGTGGTTGATGGCGATATCGTCACCAGCGACGTCGTCGACGTCGGCACCAGCACCAGCGGCATCATTGCTGTCACCTTGAGCCCCGGCAATGGCGAGCGGACGGTGCGCTTCAGCGCCCGCGACGTCGCTGGCCAGCAGACCACGACCCAGCTCACCGTCGTCGTCGACACCGACCTGCCGGCGGTAAATTTGCTGGCCCGCAACATCGAGCGTGCCACCGACGGCGTGCGCCCGGGCAGCCTGGTCGACTTCGACGGCACCACCGACCTCGACGTGGTCGTGCAGAGCGGGCGCTTGATCTTCTTCGACAACGCCAACGCCGAACTGACGGCCTGCCAACAGCCGGTCGCCTTCGTGCTCACGACGGGGGGTGGCGCCAATGCCAGCATCGCCGTGCCCGTACCGGTCACCGTCGGCACCTGCCCCACCGCCACCCGGGTGCAGGCGGAGTTGATCGTGCGAAACGCGGTCGGCTTGACGTCTGTCCCCGAGGCTTCCCGCGCCGGAGTCGACATCGACAGCGACAACGTCATCGACGCCGTGGCCTTCGCCTACGACGACACCGCGCCAGTGGTGCAAAGCCTCGCCTTCGACATCAACCGCAACGCGCCGCCGGGTCGCGATGCCATCGTCGAGGTGCGCGGCGGGGTGGACCTGCTGGTGGCGCCGTCGTCGTCGGTGAGCTTGACGGTGAGCGCCACCGATGCCCGCGCCGTGCAGGCCATCGTCGGCGCCGCCGCCTCCCGCAGTGGCGGCCAGTCCTTCGCGCTGCCGGCCGCGGCCCAGACGCTGAGCCTCGTGGGTGCAGACGGCGACAAGGTCATCGACGTCACCGTCGAAGACGACGTCGGCAACGCCACCGTCGTCACCACCACCATCGTGCTGGACACCACGGCGCCGGCCGCCCCCAACGCCCTCGCCCTGAGCTATCGCGAAAGCTCGCTCGACGGCAGCGGCAACGACGCCACCAGCACCTTCACCATCACCGGCGCCGCCGCTGCGGCCGAGGCGCTGGCGCGCGTGGGGATCTTTGGGCCCGGCGCAAACGCCGCCGTCGCTCCGCTGGGCACGCCGGCGTCGGCCAACGCCGCTGGCGCCTTCGATGCCGTCGACGTCACCGGCCTGGGTGCGCCCGTGCAGGCGGTGCAGCTCGTCGCGGTCGACCGCGCCGGCCACCGCAGCGCCGTCACCACGATCACCCGCCCACGCTTCACCCCGACCACACCAGCCGCGGCCCTCGGCCCCGCTGGCGCCGTCGTCGCCATCGCCGTCGACGCCGGCACGCTGGCGGGCTCGCCCACCGTCACCGTCACGACCTCGACCGGCACCACTGTCGCGGGCAGCGTCGGCGACATCGTCGTCAGCGGCAGCGGCACCGCCTTCAGCGCTGCGTTGGGCCTCGACCTCAGCGACGGCCTGCTGCAGGGCAACGGCGCCGCCATCGTCCGCGTCGCCGGGGCGGGGCCGGGGCTCGGTGCTGGCAGCCTGTCGTTTGACACCGTGGCCATCGACGTCGACTTCACCAAGCCCGTCGTCACGGCGTCGCTGCTGCAGCTGACCGACCTCGGGGCGTCATTTCAGGTGACGGGGCAGGCCGGTGCCGTCAGCGACCGCGCCGGTGTCGACGTCCGCAGCGTCGCAGGCCTCGCGGTCAACGCCAACGGCTCGGGCGGCAGCAGCGCCGCCAACGGCACCTTCACCATCGGCGTCAATGGTGCCCTGCCCGAGCTGGTCGACGTCAGCGTCGTCGACGGCGCCGGCAACGGGAGCGACACCGTCACGCTGCGGGCGCCGGTGGTGGCGGCCATCACGCCGTCGGCCGGGGTGCTGGCGGTCGACGACACCTTGACCATCACCTTCACCGTCGACGACGAACAGACGCTGGCGGCCGACCCGGTCGTGCTCATCGGCGGTCGCACGGCGACCCGGGTCAGCGCGGTGAAGGTGTCGACGACGACAACGTTTGCCTACACGCTGCTGGTGCAAAACGACGGCAACGGCGGCCTGCAGTCCCTGCGCATCACCGCCACCGACAGCTCGGGCCATGGCCAGGTCGTCGACGTCGCCAACCTCGTCACCTTCGACCTGCCGCCACCCGACAGCGACGGCGACGGCGTGTGCGACGGCCCCCTGGCCGTGGCGAGCGTCTGCAGCGCCGGCCCCGACGCCGATCCCAACGACGCCTGCGTCCCCGTGGCCGGCGCCGGCTGCGACGGCTGCGGCGTACCCAACCCCTCGTTTGACGCTGGCATTTTGTTCGAGCGCAAGTCGGTCGTCGTCGATGGCCTGACCCGCACCTTCGGCGTGCGCTACCCCGACGGCTACGACCAGAATCGGCTGTACCCGATCACGTTCGTCTTCCATGGTGATCTCACCTGCGAGCGCTTCAGCCCGGCGACCGACGAATGCCTGGTCTCGCGCCAGGCGGCCCAGGAAGTGCGCGGTCTGTTCAAGTTGGAGTCCGTCGTCGACGGGGCCAACGCCGTCGTGCAGCCTGGCCTCAGCCAAGACAGCATCCTTGTCTATCCAGAGACCCGCAACCAGAACCAGTTCAACCCCGAGTTCTTCTCGTGGGACACGTTCTCCGACGCCGCCGACAACGCCGACATCCAGGCCGTACTGGCGATCAAGTCTCGGCTGAGCCGTGAGGTCTGCGTCGACGACGCCACCACCGTGGCCATCGGCTTCTCCGGCGGCGGCTTCTTCGCCCACACGCTGGGTTGCAAGACGAACATCATCAGCGCCGTTGCCACCTTCGCCGGCGGCTTCGAAGACGGCGACGCGGCGGTGTCACAAGACCCCGGCAACGTCGTCGACCTCGACACCTGTATCGCGACGCCTCCAGCCCTGTTGATTCACGGCGAGGACGACATCACCGTGCCCATCAAATACGCGGACGCCGCCGCCGCCCACTACGCTGCGGGCCTCAGCTGTGACCCCGTGCTACCGGTGACGAGCACCACGTTGCTGGAGCCCGAGTGCGTCGACTTCGTCGGCTGCACCAGCCCCGTCAGCGTGTGCCGCGTGCCCGGCTGCGTGCAGGAGAACCCCGACTTCGATCCGGCCTTTCCCAACGATCCCCTGCAGCCGTTCTGCCTCGTCGACGACCAACACAACCCCTGGCAACCCCAGGGGCCGCAGGTCATCCGCGCGTTCCTGGCCCCCATCATCACTCCCATCATTCCTTCTTCTCCCCCGGCGCCTTGAGGTCACCATGAACACCACCACCACATCGATGGCCCGACGCATCGCCGCTCGCCGGTCCATCGCGGCGTGCCTGCTGGGCGCGGGACTGCTCGTCGGCAGCGCCGCCGCCCACGCCGACGAAAACGTCACCTGCACCCTCAAGCGGGCCCTCAAGGTCCGCATCGGCACCGCCTTCGTCACCGTCGACGCCGGCACCAGCGTGCTGGTGAAATCACGAGGCCCCGCCTGGAGCACCATCGTCGTCGCCGCCGGCGAAGGCAGCGCCGCCACCAAGATCTTGGAGACGACCTGCGCACCCCTGCCCCCCCGCCCCGCTGAAGGGGACGTGGCGCCCGCCAAGGCCCCGCCACCGCCCCCAACGCCCCCCAAGACGCCACCGCCCCCAGCGCCCCCCAAGAAGGCGACCGCGAAGCCAACGACGGCCGCCGCGCCGTCCCCGAAGGCACCCAAGCTCGCCACGGCCCCCATTCCCCCAAAGGCCGCCAGCGAGGCCGCGTCGCCACCAACGTCGCCCAAGACGGCGGGCCCGGAGGTCGCGTCGTTGCCGACACCCACCCCCATCACCCCACCAACACCGACACCCACCCCGGTTCCCCCACCAACACCGACAGCCACCGCAGTCGCCGCGCCGCTCGTGGTGAGCGCGCCTGTTCCCGCCACCGTGGCCGCACCCGCCACCGTGGCCACCACCGAAGCATCGGCCCCCGCGACGGCAACGGCGACGACGGCGACGGCGACGGCGACGGCGACGGCGACGGCGACGACGACGACGACGACGGCGACGGCGACGACGGCGACGACGGCGACGGCGGCGACGACGGCGGCGACGGCGGCGACGACGGCTCCCCCACCCTGGTGGAGCACCGTGGCCACCGGGGGTGCCGCAGGCGTGAGTCTGGCGGTGGCTGGTGTCGCCATCACGATGAACCAACTCGCCCGCAACGAGGCCATCGGCCTGGCCCGGGCCTCCACCTTCGACGCGCCCGTCGACGGCGCGCTGCTGGTGCAGCAGCAAACAACCGTGGGCACCACCTTCACCGTGGCGGTGGCCGCGGGGCTGACGGGCCTGCTGCTGGGTGGCACCGCCGCCACCATGGCGCTGTTTACCGAGTGGCCCGGCGACGGTGACGACGTCAACGGCGGTGGTGGATGACGGTGTCCCGTCGCCGTCAGGTGTCACGCCGGCACCGCTGCCAGGCACCAGTCGGTCGCTGACGTCGACGCTGGTGTACGTCGCCGGACATCGGCGCTCGTACAGGTCAGGCGACCAGCACCAACGACCCGAACCAACGACCCGAACCAACGACCCGAACCAACGACCCGAACCAATGACAACGGGCGCCACTGAGGCGCCCGTCGTCGTGATTCTGGTGCTGCCTCAAGCCGGCCGAGCGCGCTTCAGCCGCAATTGGGCTCAAACACGAAGGTGGCCGCACCAGCACCCGTGATCACCGGCGTGGATTGGCAGTCGACGAAGACGTCGGCCTGGCTGTTGTGCTCAAAGATCGGGTTGGTGATCGTCAGGGCTCCACCGCTGCGATCCAGCGTGATGGCACCGAGGCCACCAGCCGTGTCCTGGCCCGCCTGTTTGATGGTGACGTTGGTCAACGACGACGTCACCGTCTCGGTCCCAAAGGTGAAGCCGACCCAATCACCGCCGGAGGTGGAGTTCACATCGGTGGAAGCAAAGACGGCGCCGCTGGCCACGATGCCGCCGGGGCCGGGGTTGCCGATGCGAACCGTCTGACTGCTGTTGAAGCGGTACTCGCCCCCCGTCATCGTCAACACCGCTGGCACGCCAACGTCACCAGAGATGAACAGGGTGCCGCCCTGCATGATCCACGGCAGGCTTTGGGCCTGCCACGTCGCGGACTGACGCAGCGACGTCGATGGCATCCGGTGGTTCAGCACGTTGATGGTTGTGACGGGCTCAGCGATGGAGCCGATGACGTTGGCGTCCAGCGCGAGGCCGGTGGGTGCGTTGCTGATGGTCACATCGCTGAACGCGAGGAACTGCGCGTCTTCGTCGTCGACGCCGATCCCGGCGAGGCCGCAGCGGTCCAGCGTCAAGCCCTGCACGCTGATGTGGTTTCGACCCGCAGCATGCACGGTGAGACTGCCAAGACCGCCGGCGGCGTCGGCACCAGCGGACTCAATGACGAGGTTGGTCAACGACGAACCAGACAGGGTGTTGGCGTCAAACACGAGGCCGACCCATTCGCCGCCGTCAGCGGCTTGATCGATGGCGCTGAGCCGCACCGGATTGGCGACGGTGCCAGCGGTGATGAGCCCTCCCTCATCGTTGCTCCCGATGCGGAAGGCGCGATCCGGCGTGAAGCGCAGGTCGGTGCCAGCGGCCAGCGTCAGCACCGGACTGTTGGGGCCCTCGACGCGGAGGTCGGCGGCGATATGCCAGGGGATCCCCTGATCGACCCAGGTGGCAGTCCTGGTGACGGCGACGTCGACAATCACATTGCGGGTGACGTCGTTGTAGGTCACGGCCTCGGTCAGTGAGCCGAGCACGTCGGCGACGACGGACAAGCCCACCGTGCTCGACGCGATCGTGTTGCCGGTGAAGGTGTCGAAGGGCATCTCGGCGCCGACGCCGGCGACGCCGCAGTTGCTGAAGGTTGAGGCGACGACGGCGATGTCGTCGGCGCCGTCTTGGACGCTGAGGCAACCAAGGCCGCCGCCAGCGTCGGCGCCGGCATCCTGCACAACGGTGCTGGTGAGGGAGACGCCGGTGGATTGGCTGCTGGCGATGATGCCTGTCCAGCTGCCGGGGTCGGCATCGGCGTCGACGGCGCGCAGCAGCACGGGATCGTCGACGGTGCCGTTGGCGACCAGACCGGCATCCAGCAGGCGCAGGGTGCTGTTGTCGGCAAAGCGAATCTCGGTGCCGGCCGCCAGCGTCAACGTCGCTCCCGCCGAAACCACGACGTCAGCCGGCGGTGCGTAGAACGCGCAGTCCTCGGGACGCAGGGTCGTGTCCACCGTGATCTCCGACAACGTGGTGCAGTTCTCGCCCTCGCCTTCGCCCTCGCCTTCGCCCTCGCCTTCGCCTTCGCCCTCGCCTTCACCCTCGCCGCCATCGGGGCAGCCGACGCTCAGACCAAGCAGGGGGAGCGCCAAAACGAGGGGGAGCCATTGAATCCGTTGCATGAAGACCTCCGTGACGCAGCCGCGCCGTGCGTGGGCATTTGCACGCGTCCTGCCAGCGTCCATGCGCATCGGGGTGCGTCAGGAGACCTCGAGAAGCGGTGCTTTTCACGCGCGTCGGTGCTGAAAGACCCATCGCGATCCATGCACCGGGCCCGTTTCAAGGGCTCGTCGTCGACGGTGACAGCGACGGTGACAGCGACGGGGTCGTCGACGGGGTCAGCGAGAGAGGTGACCGCGTCGACCCCTCGCGCCAAGGGCTTCAACCACGTCGACAGCAGCGCCGACGGGGTCGGTGGCGGCCAGAGTGACCTGCATGGCCCGGGCCCGCTTCTGCAATTCCATGTCGTCACGGGCGCGGATGAACGCCCGCCCCAGGCGGCCGGCGTTGAGGTGCTGACGATGAATGACGGCCGCGGTGAGGCCGCGCTGCTGGGTGCACCGCGCCCAGAAGGGCTGGTCGACGAAGTGGGGCACGACAATCTGGGGCACCCCGGCGCGGGCCGCCGCCGCCGTCGTCCCGGCGCCGCCATGGTGGGCCACCGCCACCAGGCGCGGGAACAGGGCCCCATGGTCCACCTGGGGCAACACCAGCACGGGCCCCTCGTGACGACGTGGGCCACCCAGCAGCACCGCCTGCACCCCCGCCGCCAGTGCCGCCTGCTGCACCATCGTCAGCAGGGCCTCGAAGTGCTGTTGGGGCATGCTGCCAAAGCCGACATAGACCGTGGGGCCAGCGGCGACGAAGGCGGCGGTGTCGTCGTCAATGAAGCCGGGGGCCGGCTGCAGGCTGCCCACCTGATGAAGTCGACTGTCGTGGCCATGGGATCGCAACCACGGCACCAGGTCATCGGGGGTGTCGGCGAGGGCTTCGTCCCAGCACAACAGGCTGTCGTCGGCGACAACGCCCGTGAAGTGGGAGGCCGGCGGCAAGCCGAAGGCTGCTCGTGGCTCCGTCAACAGCGGCACCAACACCCGGTCGATGAAGCGCAGCCCCAGCGTGTGCAACAGCAGATTGATGGGCCCAGGCAGCCCCTGCACCGGGATGCCAATGGGCGTATGACGGCGAGAACGGAGCAAGCCGGGGGCGTAGTACACGTAGGCGGTCTGGGCGCCGGTCAGTTCGCCAAGGGTCTCGACCCACGGGGTCAAGGCTGCGCCGACGACGACGTCGCAGCCGCGGGCCGCGTCGACCAGCACCGGCAATTGGGCCTTGATGTCGGTCTCGAAGTGGGTGCGCAGCTCGCGCAGGCTGGCCCACAACGACGTCATGCTGACGTTGAGGCCGGCCACCCACGCCGTCACGTCGCGACCGCACGCGAGGAAGGGCACGCCCATGGCCCCCACCGCCTGCCCCTGGTCCGGCGACGCCGCCAGCGTCACATCATGGCCGCGCGCCAGCAGGGCTTGAGCCAGGACCGCCATGGGCTGCACGTCACCGCGGGTGCCGACGGCGACCACCAGGATCTTCATCGCCCCACCGTACATCACCCTACACCAGCCGACACCTGGCCCATCCCGGCCACGTCGAGCAGGGCAGAGGGCCCTTGTTCACGTCGCTGCTCACGCCGGGCTCGACGCCGGGCGTGACGGCCCCCTCGCCACGGGGATGGCGACAGGGTCTCGGGCTGGACCCGACCTCCCTTGCCGTCGCCACGCGGAACACGTGGCCAGTCGCTGTCGGGTTGCCCGGGGGATGACCTGACCGGCGCAGCGGTCGTCACGCGCAGCCGACGCCGCGACCTGGTCCCATCGAGGTCGACGGTGCCGGCGCGCTGGTGTCGTCGTCGTCGCTGCGGTATTGGCGCGTCATGAGCGCACGTTTCCATCCCATCGGTGAACCCGGCCGCCCCTGGACCGACGACGACAAAGCCCGCTGGCAGCAGGGGCAGGTGCAGCGGCGCAGCTCCAGCGATGTCAGCGACCGCGTCCGAGCCATCGCGGCGGCGGGTCGTTTCGACGTCGTGGAGTACGGTCGCGTCGGGTTGCATCGCCTGCTCGCCCTGCGCACCCGGGCGTGGCATGCGCAGCGTCCCATCGTCATCGTCACCGGTGGCGTGCATGGCTACGAAACGAGCGGGGTGCACGGCGCGCTGGCGTTTTTGGAGGGAAGCGCGGCGGCGTACGATGGGCGGGCAAACCTCGTCGTGGTGCCCTGCGTCAGCCCGTGGGCGTATGAGCGCATCCAGCGTTGGAACGCTGCGGCCATCGATCCGAATCGGTCGTTCCGCGTCGGCGGCGTCGCCGAGGAGAGCCTCGCGCTCATGGCCTTCATCGCACCTTGGCGGGACACGGCCCTGCTGCACATCGACCTGCACGAGACCACCGACAGCGACGAGAGCGAATTTCGTCCGGCGTTGGCGGCCCGCGACGGCAAGGCGTACGCGCCGGGCACCATCCCCGACGGCTTCTACCTCGTCGACGACGCCGCCAAACCGCAGCCGGCCTTCCAGGCGGCCATCATTGCCGCGGTGGCGCAGGTGACCCACATCGCCCCCGCCGACGACAAGGGCGAGCTTATCGGGTGTCAGCTCAAGGGCCCCGGCGTCATCGAGTATGCGGTGAAGTCCCTCGGCCTGTGCGCCGGCATGACCAACGCCCGCTTCACGACGACGACGGAGGTCTATCCAGACAGCCCGCGGGCCACGCCGACCATCTGCAACGACGCCCAGGTCGCCGCCGTCACCGCCGCCATCGACTTCGCCCTCGCCGCCGTCTGAGGTCGACGTCTGGCTGGCAGCTCCCACCGGTGCCGTGTCGTCGTCATGGTCGTCGTCATGGTCGTCGTCGTCGTGATCGTCATCGTCGTCGTCGACACGGTCATAAGCAGATGGTCGGACGTCCTTCGTCCTGGTGCACGCCGGCTTCGATGGCCGCCATCACCGCCAACACGACGTCTTCGCGCCAGGGGCGGGCCACCACCTGCACGCCGACGGGGAGGCCGGCGGAGTCGACGTCGACGCGGGCGGCCACTTTTTCCAGGCGACCGTGGGGTGAAGGCCGCGCTTCTTCGTCGCGATGCACCGACGTCACCGGCACTACGCCGGCGGGAAAGTTCAGCAGGTTGAAGCGCATCGACAACGCACCCCCCAGCGTGAAATCGCGGCTGGCCCCCAGCGGCAGGGCCGGGGTGGCGTGGGGCGGGCAGATGACGGCGTCGAGACGCTGCTGGCGCCACTGCTCGTGGACCTGGGCTGCGATCTCCCGCGCCCGCTTCACCAACACCCACAAGCCATCAACGCGCTTCTCGCCCAGCGCCAACATCAGCTGGCCCATCTGTCGCTCACCCAGGCGCATGGCGGCGTGGCCGGCGAGGGTGCGGGCGGCGTCGGGGACCTTCAACATATTCCACAGCACCGACAACGCCGCGTCGACGTCGGCGCCGTCGAGCTTGCCCTGCAGCGTGCGACCGCCGTCGGCCGACAGCAGGGCCAGGTAGGTGAAGATGGCCTCCTCGACGAGGATGGGGCTGTACACGACCACCGTGGCCCCAGCGGCGCGCAGCACACTGGCCGCCCGCAGCACCGCCCGCTGCACCGCCGCCGACGGCCGCACGATGCCGTCGTCGAGAAAGAAGCCAATCCGCAGGCGGCTGACGTCGATGGCCGTGTGGGGCAGCAGCGGCAGGGGCGGCACGCGTGGGTCGAGCAGCGACTGCTGCTCCGACGACGCCACCGCCATCAACAGCGCAAGGTCGGCGACGGTGCGACCCATCGGCCCTGTCTGGCCACGCACGCCCTCCTGACCGGGCATCGCCCCCTGGCTGCCGAGGTTTGACCAGCGGTCGTTGGTGGGCTTCAAGCCGCAGACGCCGCTGAAATGGGCGGGGACCCGGATGGAGCCGCCGATATCGGTGCCGATGCCCGCAGGCGACGCACCGCAGGCGATGGCGGCCCCCTCGCCACCCGAACTGCCACCGGGGGTGCGACGGGCGTCGTGGGGGTTGGTGGTCTCGCCGTAGATCGGGTTTCTGGCCTCGACGTAGAGCAACGCCTGGCTGACGTTGGTCTTGCCAAGAAAGACCGCGCCCGCCTCGCGCAGCACCGACACAATGACGGCGTCGTTGTCGGCCCGATGCTGCAGACGGGAGGGCAGCCCCAGGGTGGCGGCGGTGCCGCGGACGTCGAGGCTCTCTTTGATGCTGATGGGCACGCCGTCGAGCGCCGAGCGTCGCTCGCCGCGCTGCCGACGTGCGTCGGCGTCGTGGGCCGACTGCAGCGCCTCCGGCTGCATGACGAGCGCAAAGGGTCGATAGCGCGGCTGCACTTGCTCGATGCGGGCCAAAAACGCCGTCGTCACCTCCGTCGACGACAGCGTGCCGGCACCGATGGCCTCGGAGATTTCAGTCAGCGACAGGCGCAGGATGTCTTCGGCGTGGCTCATGCCCTGCAGCCTTTCGGCTTGCTCGACGCCGCGCAAGCGACAGCACCGGCGCAGGTGCCCGGAGGCACCCGCGATCACTCGTAACTAAAAGGCGCCGGCACGGGGGTGCCGGGAGCCACGTTGTTGAGCTCGTGCAAGATGCCGTCGGAGAGGTCGTAGACCCAGGCGTGCAGCCAGGGGCCGCCCCGGTTCTTCCAGGCCCGCTGAATCGTCGACATCTTCATCAGGTTGTAGGTTTGGCGGATGACCGTGAGTTCGACGAGACGATCCTCGCGCTGGCGGGGATCGTCGATGGCCGAGAGCTCCGCGAGGTTGTCGCTGTAGACGTCCTTGATGTTGCGCAGCCATTTGTTGAGCATCCCGAAGTCGTTCGCCGTCATCGCCGCGCGAACGCCGCCACAGCCATGATGGCCACACACGATGATGTGCTCCACTTCGAGGACCTCGACGGCGTACTGGATGACGCAGGCGAGGTTGAGGTCGCTGTGGACCACCAGGTTGGCGATGTTGCGATGCACGAAGATCTGGCCCGGCCGGGTGCCGGTGATGGCGTCGGCGGGGACCCGGCTGTCGGAGCAACCAATCCACAAGAACTTGGGTGACTGGGATTGGGAGAGGAGCTCGAAGAACGACGGGTCCTTGGCTCGCATCTGGGCGGACCAGGCCTTGTTCTGGAGGAGAAGCATGTCTGAGGGCTTGTTGTCGACCATGGTGATTTCTCTCGATGAAGCAGGAGATGGGCGGGAGGGGATCAATGGCCGCCGACGAGGGTGGCTCGACGGGCTTTGGTGCTGTCGGAGAGATTCTCCGTGAGGGTGATGCCGTCACCCCCGCCGGGCGCTCAGGGCAATGCGCTTGCGCGCCATATCCACCTCGACGACGCGGACGGAGATCCGGTCGCCGGCTTTGACGACGTCGTGGGGATTGCTCACGAAATGATCCGCGAGCTGGCTGATATGCACCAGCCCATCCTGGTGGACGCCGACGTCGACGAAGGCGCCAAAGGCCGTCACGTTGGTGACCACCCCTGACAACGTCATGCCGACCACGAGGTCCTTCATCTCGCGCACGTCGTCGCGAAACGACGGCGCTTCGAATTGCTGGCGCGGGTCACGGCCGGGCTTGCCCAGCTCGGCGACGATGTCGCGCAGCGTCGGTTCGCCGACGTCGGTGCTGCGGTAGCGCTCGATGTCGATGCGCGCCGCCAGCGCGGCGTTGCCGACCAGCGCCGCCACCGCGACGCCGAGGTCTTTGGCCATCTGCGCCACCAGCGCGTAGCGCTCGGGATGCACCCCCGACGCATCCAACGGATTCGCCAGCGACGACGTCTCGCCCGATGTCGGGCGCAGCCGCAAGAAGCCCGCCGCCTGCTCGAAGGTCCGGTCGCCCAATCCCTTGACGGCCTTGATGGCCGCCCGGGTGGCAAACACGCCGTGGCTTTCCCGATGCTGCACGATCTTTTTGGCGAGGGCCGGGCCAATGCCCGCCACGCGCGACAACAGCGGGGCGCTGGCGGTGTTGACGTCGACACCGACCTGGTTCACGCAGCGCTCCACGACGTGGTCGAGGGCCTTGTGCAATGAACTCTGGTCCACGTCGTGCTGGTATTGCCCCACACCAATGGCCTGGGGATCGACCTTGACCAATTCGGCCAGCGGATCTTGCAGACGGCGGCCGATCGAAATGGCGCCGCGAATGGTCAAGTCGATATCGGGGAATTCCTCACGGGCGATGTCGCTGGCGGAGTAGACGCTGGCGCCGGATTCATTGACCGGCGTGACGATGACGTCGTTGAGCCCGGCGTCTTGCAGGGTACGCCGCACAAAGGCCTCGGTCTCTCGACCGGCGGTGCCGTTGCCGACGCCAATGGCCATGGGGTGGTGCTTTTTCACCAGGGCCACCAGCAGCTCGCGGGCCTCCTGCTCGCCCCGGGCCCCCTGGCTCAGATACAGCGTCACCGTCGTCACAAAGCGGCCGGTGCCGTCGACGACGGCGCATTTGCAGCCCGTGCGCAGGCCGGGGTCGATGCCGATGACGGGCCTGGCCCCCAGCGGCGCCGACAACAACACGCCGGCGAGGTTTTCGGCGAAGACGTCGATGGCGTCGACGTCGGCGCGGGCCTTCAGTTCACCGCGCAGCTCGGTTTCAATGGAGGGAAAGAGCAGGCGTTTGTAGCCGTCGTCGATGGCGAGCCCCAATTGCCGCGCCCACGGCGTGCCCCGCTGCAGACCCAGGCGGGCCTCGATCTTCGGCAACAGCCGGTCGGCGTCGACGTCAAGAGACACCGACAGCACCTCTTCGGCCTCGCCTCGCAACACGGCCAAGACCCGGTGGGAGGGAATGCGCGCCAGGCTTTCGGCGAAGTCTTTGTAGGTGTCGAACTTCGAGGCCTTCACATCGTGCGACGACGTGGAGGCAGCGGCGCTGCGTGCTTCGGCCTGCTTCGGCTTCTTCGCCTTGGCCACCACGACGCCGTCTTTGACGGTGGTGTCGCGCACCAGGGCCCGCACGTCGGCCCTCTCGGCCATGAATTCAGCGACGATGTCTCGGGCGCCGGCGAGGGCGGCGTCGACGTCGGCGACGTCTTTGCTCGGCGCCACAAAAGGCAGGGCGTCGCGTTCGGGGGCGCCGAATGTGGGTTGGCGCAAGATCAGGTCGGCGAGGGGTTGCAGGCCCCGTTCGCGGGCCATGGAGGCGCGGGTGCGCCGCTTCTGCTTGAAGGGCAGGTAGAGGTCTTCGAGGGCCCGCAGGGTCTGGGCCTGCAGCAACAGGGTGCGCAGGGCCGGGGTCAGCTTGCCCTGCTCGTCGACGCTGGCGATGACGGCGGCCCGGCGTTTTTCAAGTTCGACGTGGGCGTCGTGTCGGGTCTCGATGGCCCGGATCTGGACTTCGTCGAGGCTGCCGGTGAGCTCTTTGCGATAGCGGGCGATGAACGGGACGGTCGCGCCCTCGTCGAGGAGCCTGAGCACCGCCGCCACCGACGCGGGCGCCACACGCTGGGATGGCGCCGAGATCGCGGCGGCGATGGCGGCCAGCACCGACGGGGACGCGGACGAAGGAGCAGCGGACGCGGTCGACGTGGTCATGGCGTCGGTGTCGCCGACCGGGAGGCCCGTGTCGATCCGGTGCCTTCACACTTTTTCACGCGGGCATGGGCATGGGTATGCAGCCACGTCGACATCGAGCTGCCCACTGTGCGCTGAGCTCGCTTGGCTATTGGCGCGCGAAGCGAAAGAGCTGGGCCGCATGGGGCCCGACGTCGAGGTAGAGGCCGTTTGTGGCGAGGTCGTCGCCGTCGCGCTCGTATTGCTCCTGGCTCAGCACATCGCGCAGCGTCCACGTGCCCGGGCCGAGGCCCTGGGCGGTCAGCACGGCACGGCATTGGGCGGGTTGGTCGCTGTGGTTGATGACGACGACGTCGAAGTGGCCGGCGTCGCCGGGGCGTTGCCATTGCACGAGGGTGAAGGCGAAGTGGGTGCTGTTGTCGTCCCAGGCCGGGCGGGTCTGGGCCAGATGCCATTGCCCGCGGCCCACGGCGGTGCCCTTGACCGCCGTCAGCACCCGTTCGTAGACGCGGGCGATGTCGTCGTCACGGGCTTCGTCGGCGCGCCGGGACAGCTGGATGCGGGCGAAGCGACGACGACCTTCCAGCTGGCCATCGTGCAGAAAGCGCAGGCCCGGCAGCGCCATCATCAACAGCGCCGCCGCGGTGTGGGCCGGTGCGGGCAGTTTGGCGTTGACGCGGGGTTCGTCGTGGTTCTCCAGAAAATGCGCGCGGCGGGCGTTCTTGTCGCCGAGCCCATGCAGGTGGCCCGTCACGCCCCAATCCCGGTGCATGACGAGGTCGTAGAGCTTTTTGTCGTAGGCGTAGTCAAAGCCCAGGCCGCAGAGACGGTCCTCAAGATCCCAATAGGCCTCGGCGAGAAAGACAAAGCCCGGGTGCTGGCTCTTGACGGTGGCGATGGCGCTCCACCAGAACTCCTCGGCGCAGGGCTGGATGGGCTGGCCATGTTGGTCCATCGCCGGCACATGGGCCCACGTTTTGGCGAAGACGTCGTTGAGCAGCAGCATGGCCATGTCGCAGCGGACGCCGTCGCAGCGGGCGGCGACTTTTTCGAGCTGCTCAATCATGGCCCGGCGGGTCTCTCCACGGCGGTAGTCGAGCTGCAGCGTGTCGGTCCAGCCGGCGAAGAAGGGGTCTTTGCCGTGGGCGAGGATGCGCTCGCCGTAGACGCCACGAATCTTGATCGCGTCGCCAATCTGCACGTCGCTGTCGACCGGCGCGCCCACAAAGAGATTGGGTCGCTGGATGGCCCAGCTGTGGTCGACGCCGGTGTGGTTGGGCACGAAGTCGAGGATCAACTTGATGCCCCGCTCCGCCAGGCGACCCCGCAGCGCCTTCAAGCCGTCGTCGCCGCCGATGGAGGGAGGCACGGCATAGGCGCTGACCGAATAGGGGGAGCCGCAGATGTCGTCGGGCGACCAGCCTGGCAGGGCCTCGTCGTACTCGCGCTTCATGACGTCGATGCGACCGGCCTCCTGGCGGGCTTTGGCCCCCGTGGGCCACAAGCCCATCAACCACAGATGCGTCACGCCCA
>CAJBHN010000615.1 GCA_903952805.1 uncultured Myxococcales bacterium
GTTGATGCGCCTGCCCCCGGGCCGACGCCGCCTCGACGCGGTGCTGGGGACCGGGGGGCCGCTGGGGCTGTCCCGCGACGGCCTGGCTGGAGCCCTCGACATTCGCTCTGACGGCCCCGCCAAAGACAGCATCGTGGCCGCTCGCAAGGCCACTCGCACCTTGCAGGAAGACCTGGCCGACGACGCCGTCAGCGCCGGCCTCGCCGACGACTACTTTCGCACCCTGCGGGGCCGCGTCGAGACGTCCTGGCTGCCGGCGGTCAAGCAACTCAACGACGGCGGCGAACGCACCACCCAACTGGGCATGATGAAGTCCGTCGTCGAAGACCGGGCCGCCTGGGGCGAGATGTGGCTCGCCTACATGGACCTCGCCAAGCAATACGCCAACGGCGTGCAGCCCCGCCTGGAGTCGCAGCGCTTGGAGCGCCTGCGCGAACTCATGCGCAGCCGTCAGGGAGCCTTTCGCGTGCAGGCCATCAGCGAGGTCAAACTCACGCAGGACCCCAGCGGCAAGATCCAGCTGCTGGAATTCCCGCTGACGTCGGGCCACCCCGGCATCGACGACGGCATGCGCGACGCCATCGCCGCGGCCATCGATGCCCTGCCCGATGCACCACCACCGCGCCTGCACCACGGGCGCAGCTTCTCGTCGTGGTGGCGACTGCGGGCCACCTGGACGATGGTGCCGCCGACAGCGTTTTTCTCGGGCTCAAGCTTCGACATCACGCCCAGGGGCTTTGCCGTCGACGTGCCCTTTCAAATCAAACTGACGACCAACGTCATGCTGCTGCGCACCGACGGTCGCACCGGGGTCGAGGCGAGTGGCACGGACGAGTGACGACGACAAATGGCCACGTGCAGCCTTCAGAACATCCGTTTGCGCCAGAACCACAACGCCAACACCACCGACGCCACCAACGACGCCCCAAACACCCCCATGAAGGCGGCGGGATGGTGCTGGCCGGGAAGTTCGACGTTCATGCCGTAAAAGCTGGCCACCATGGTGGGGATGGTCATCACGATGGTCATGGCCGTCAGCAGCTTCATGACGACGTTGAGGTTGTTGGAGATGATGGAGGCGAAGGCGTCCATCATTTGGCTGAGGATCTCCTCCTGGATGCGCGTCATCTCGATGGCCTGGCGCAGCTCGATGATGGCGTCGTCCATCAGCTCCCGATCGTCCTCGCGAACGCCCAGGTGTGGGTCGCGCACCAGGCGCTCCAGCATGATGGTGTTGGACGCCATCGCCGTCGTGAAGTGCACCAGGGCCTTTTGGTAGCGCAGCAGGCCGACGACCTCGGCGTTGCGCTGCGACACATGCAAGTCTTCCTCGAGGCCTTCGACGCGATGCTCGATGACCCGCACCAACTCCAGAAAATGCATGGCCGCCGCCAGCAGCAGCTGGGGCACCAGGTGGGCGCCGCGCTGCAGCTCGGCGGTGTGCGGCATGCGCATGAGACGGTTCACCAACTCGGACGGACGACGCGAGACGGTGATGGCCCGGGCATCCTTCACCAGCACCGCCAACGTCGTCGCCCGGAACGGCACGCTGTCGTCGGGTTCGGCGACGCGCGGCACCCGCAGCACCACCAACGACCAACTGTCGGGCCAGTGGGCGATGCGCGCCAGTTCGTCCTCGTCGAGGGCATGGGTCAGCAACTCTT
The DNA here is from genome assembly GCA_903952805.1 of uncultured Myxococcales bacterium. Taxonomy (GTDB): domain Bacteria; phylum Myxococcota; class UBA727; order UBA727; family VGSZ01; genus VGSZ01. Next base: position 1,665 of record CAJBHN010000615.1, read on the forward strand.
CGGGCAGGCCGATGCCCACCAGGCGCTGCAGTTCAGCCTCGGTCGGCCCTTCGAGATGCAGCCATCCTCCCGTCGGCAGCGCCCCCTCACCGACGGGGACAAGCTTGGAGACGGCAGGATCGAAGAAGGACAGCATCGCGCGGAGCCTACCAGGCAAACCCCGACGAAAAACGGGCGCCGATCGGCGCCCGTTTTTGTGTGACCTCACGCCCGACGTATCAAGGCACCCGTTCCCAACTGGCGTCGCCATTAAATTGGGAGCCCGGCGCAGAGACGTCGGCTTCGACGAAGATGAAATCGTTGCGGTGACGCAAGTACGCTTCACCGTTGGCAGCCGAGCGGTAGGACACGCCAGGGCCGCCGTTGCGAGCGACCTCGACCGTGAACGATGCCAGCGTCTTTTTGGCGAGCGTATCAAGCGTGTTGAGGTCGCAGAGGAAGGCGGCGGTGTCGGCACCGCCGAGGGAACACAGCAGACGGTTCCCATCAGCATTTAACGACACATGGCCCGCTACGCCGTCCACTGCGGGCCGCTGCGCCAACCTCAACGCCGTAGTCCCGCCACGAACGAGTTGAGCACCAGTCGAAGGCTCGACGATGGGCTCAAGAGAGACGTTCAGCGAGTTGAGTGAGAAGTCCTGACCGGCGGCGATGCACGATCCCGGGCCGGCGCCAACGCAACTGGCTCCCGGGTCGATGGAACAGGCCCGACTGCAGCCGTCGCCGTCGCTGGTGTTGCCGTCGTCGCACGCCTCGCCAAAACCCGTGGCCAGTCCGTCAATGCGGATGATCGCCGCCGTTGCCGTCGACCGATCCCCGTCGGTCGCGGTGAAGAGTGCGCCGTCCCTGCCAATGGCGAGGCCGTTGATTGCGTCATCGCCGGTGATGCCGCCGAGAAAGACCTCCGCCCTGCCGTCGAATGCGTAGCGCACCAGTTTGAGGCCACCGTAGTAGCTGACCCAGAGGTTGTCGTCGCCGTCGAAGGCGAGGGAGTGGGGGTCGGTGACCGATGTATCCTGCAAGCCAACGTCGGCGAACGTCGTCGCAACGCCCTGGGGCGACAGACTCAAGATGGCGGTCTGGGTGCCCGACACGGCAAAGCCGCTCACGTAGAGATTGCTATCCCATCCGAGCTCGATGTCCACCGGACGAATCGAGAGTTGGTTGCCAAACTGGCCCATGGGCGTTCCCGACGGAAACGCGAAGCGCGAGATGCTCTGACCATTGAACGACGCCACCAACACGCTGGGCCCGTCAAACGCCAGCCCCGAGGGGCTGTTGAGACCGCCAATGAAGACGGTGGCGGTGCCGGTTTGTGGGTCCACGCGAAAGACCCGGCCGCTGCCAACGTCCGCACCACCGTCGGCGACATACAGGAAGCCGTCGGGCCCGACCTCGATGTCGGCGCCAGTCGTGAAGGCTCCCCTTCCCACCAGCAAACGTTCCTGCCCATCGGGCGTGCGACTGCGCAGGGCACCCGTGGCGTTTTCGACGACGTAGACGGTGCCGCCGTCGTCGACGGCCACGCCGGCGCCGGCGCCTCCGATCAGATCCAGATTGGTGATGACTTCGGTCGCGACCCCTTGACCTGAAGGGGCCGGAGCCCCATCCACGCCACCGTTCCCACAAAAGCCACCATTTGGAACGCAGACGGTTGGCTGGGACCCCGTGCAGCTGAAGCCGGGGTCGAGCAGACAGGAGCGGGAACAGCCGTCGCCATCGGCGCCGTTGCCGTCGTCGCAGATTTCGAAGCCGTCGACGACGCCGTTGCCGCAGACGCCCTGGGCACCGCCCCCGGTGGTTACCAAAAACCGGTACGTCGTCGGCTGCTGGGCCTGATTGGTGACGCGGACCTCGTAGGCGCCGGGCTGCAGCAATGTGGGTGGGAGTCCGTCGCACAGGTCGTCGGTGACGTTTGGCGTGCCACCTTGCACCAAGAACGAGACGCCGTCGGCGCAGCCTTGCTGCGTCGTCACCAGGGCCGTGTTTTGTCGGTCGACGATGAAGAAGTAGGCATCGGCGCCGTTGACTTCGACGGTGTCGCTGACGGACGCATTGTTGGCGCTGATGCCGTTGGGGATGCCGTCGAAGACTTCGTTGGCGACCCCGCTCACAAACAGGAAGCCACCGAACTCGGCGCAGCGATCGGCCTGGTCCTCGAAGCACACCGACCATGCGCCCGGAGCCAGGGGAGCGATGGTGGCAACGCTGAGCGCATCGTCGGGGGTGCGGGTGCCGGCCAGGGACACGGTGCGAGCGGGGTCGCCCTGACGGACGGCAATGATGCGGCCCTCGTCACCCGGCAGGTTGAAGTTCGCCGACGTAGGTCCTTCGGGCCAGGTCGTCGCATTTTCGCCGCTCAAGAATCGTCGCGCGACCACGTTGACCTGGCCGGTGATCACGATCCTGCCGTTCAGTCGAGCATCCAGGCTTGCGCCTTGCTGAAAATTCGCGCTGCGTCCGGCGTTGAGGGTGACCGTCAAGCGGTCGGGACCGGGAACCCCAAAGCCCGTGATCTGCCCCTGCGAGCTCGCGCCGTTCAAAAAAACCTCCAACGTGCCTGGCAACGAGGATGGGTCCAGGCCCGGGACGATCACGTCGAAGGTTTGGTTGACGAAGGAGAAATCGGTCGACGACGCCACCGGCTCCCCTCCCTCCACCTGAAAGGGGTCGCCGACGAAGAAGCTGTCAACGCCGAGGGCCGCGCCATCAACCACGACCGCAGCCTGGGGAACGCCGCCAAACGACCCGGTCCAGGTGAATTGCATCGACGCCAGACCGCGGGGGATGGGTCCGAGGACCTGGCACTGGATCGAGGTCTCTGACGCGTGCACCAACGGGCAAGGCACGACTACGCTGCCGGTACGCACATCAACCCGCAGTCGATCGGGGTTCAAGAAGTCCCCGAACACGCGCACCGATGACAGATCAGAGCTCTCGCCTTCACCGCCGGCGAACAGCGCAAAAGGCCTATGCGCCTGAATCGGCGGCGACACCACCGTCTGCCGACCGTCCAATGTCTGAAATGCCACGCCGATAGTGTGCGCCACCGGCGTCAACGCCGGCAGTTCGACCACGATCACGTTGCGGGTTTGCAGGCGCACATTGGCCGAGACGCCCACGGACCCACCGAAGGCGCCCACCGTGACCGTGGCGGGGCCAACGTCGAAGTTGTCACCGAGGATGGTGACGAGGTCGCCGGCCACGGCAGCGTGGACGTCGTCGGGGGTCACGCTGGTGATGAACGGCACGCGCACGGGCGCCACGGTCACGGGCACGCTCACGCTGGTGCCATCGGGGTGTTCGACGACCAGCAGCACGCTGCCCAACGACAGACGGCCGTCGGTGGTACCGCGAATCGTTGACGACGACACCTGGCTCAGCGGAGCCTGGACGCCCCCAATGAAGACGCGAGCGCCGCTGGCGAAACGGGTACCAAACACCGTGAACGACGTGCTCACGCCCTGCGTGAAAGTCGCGGGATCGACGCGGTCAATGCGAGGCGGAGCGGCAGCGGCGAAGGTGTAGTTGAAGACGGCGGCGGCCGACTGGCCGTCGTCGTTGAGCAGCTGCACGTTGACAGCGGCGGCAACGCCGGTGGGCGACGACGGCGCCGGCACGGTGAGCTCGTCGAGTTCGGGAGGCGTGCGGTCGATGAAGTTGGTGACTTCGACGTTGGTGGAGCCAAAGATCACCGAGGGCGACGAGAAGCCTGTGCCCGAGATCACCACCGGGAAGCCGCCCGAGGCATCGCCGGTGGCGGGGCTCAGCGGCAGGAGGGTGGGGGGCGGGGTCGCCTGATTCGGGGCGAAGTAGGTGAAAGCCGTCTCGACCTCCTGGCCGTCGAGGTTGGCGATGGTCACCGTGGCTGGACCCGAGGCCCCCTCGGGGGTCGTGACGAGCAACGTCGTCCCCGACACGCGGGTCACGGCCCTGGCGGCCCTGTCCGCCCCACCCTGGCTGAAGGTGACGCGGGCGCCAGGACGAAACCCACCACCCTCAATGATGACCAGCGTTCCGCCGTCGTCGATGCCGCGGGGTGGAAACACCGAGGACACACTGGGTGCAGGCACGATGTAGGCGAAGGCATCGGCGACGGCGACGCTTTGTCCGTCGGCGTTCACAAGGCTGATGGCCACCGCCACCGCGGCATCAGACGCCGGGGTCAGGCACTCGATCGTCGTCGTGGCGACGGGGACCTGACAGGCCGCGCGGCGACCGTTGAAGAAGACCTCGACGCCGGGACGAAGGTCGGTACCGGTCAGCACGACGGTGGTGCCGCCGTCGACCGAACCGGCGTTGGGAGACACCGCAGTCAACGACGGCGGCGCGCCGTCGGGCTCAACATAGCGAAACGCCACCGGGTTGGAGGCAGCACCCAACGCGACCACTTCGCCGTCGTCGGGGGCCAGGCGATTGTGGGCCCTGACGTTGACGGGGATGCCCGGGTTCACGCCGGTAAACGCCGGCGCCAGCGCGGTGATCGTGCTGGCATTCACGAACGTGGCGTCGACGGCGACGTCACCGAACGACACGCGAGGCGGCCCGTGACGGGCCGAGAAGAAACGACCAGTAATGGTGATGGGCGCGGTGCTGCCGAGGGTCGAGGCGCGGTCGGGACCGAGTTCGTCGATGACCGGCGCCGGGGGCTGGTAGGTGAAGGCCTCCAGCAGCGTAGCGGCCTGGCCATCGCCGCCGTCGATGGGGTTTTCCACGATGATGCTGGCCGGATTCTCGGTGCCGCCAGCGGCCGGCAGCGTGAAGGTCACGGTGTTGTGTCCGTCGGCGTCGGTGTCGACCGCGACGTCGAGGGCCTCGGCGGCCCCAACGTACACCCGCGCCCGCTCAGAGAAGCCGGTGCCTTTGAGCGTGACGGGAATGCCGCCCTCGAGGGGACCGTTCGTGGGGGCCAGGGGGGCGACGACGTCAAACTCGGGCCCGAGGTTGACCGTCGTCGAGCAGCGGAAGGTGACGGTCTCGGCGGCGACCAGGCCACCGGGGATGCCGGCAGCAACCGGCTCATCCTCGATGCGACCGAGGACCACCAGCACACGACGAACGCCAGCGCCGTCGTTTTTGAACTCGACGGCTTCAGGGCTGGTGCCAGCGTTGCTCGACGCGCACGTGGCGCACGCCAGGCCGGCGATGGCCCCGTCCACCACGTCGACGACGGCGATGTCGACGTCGGACACGAGGCCATCGATGGTGGTCGCGAAGCGCTCGCCGGGTCGCACGTCGACGACGAACGCGGCGTCGGCGGGGAAGGCGACGACGGCTTCGTCGATGGTGAGGTCGAGCAGGGCGCCGGTGCGGGCGAGGCCGCGGCCGAGGGCGTCTTCGGCAATCATCGAATCGCCGCTGTGAAGCTGGGCATTGGGGAAGGCGACGACGGGGACGGTGCCCACCGTGGCGTCGGCCGAGGACAGGTTTGGCTCGACGTAGTCCCCATCGGCGGGGCGCAACTCGCCCTCGGGGTTGGCAATCAGCTTGACCCGGGCGGTCTGTGCCACACGCGTGACGGTGTCGGTGACGCGGACAAACATCGAACCGGTGGTCACAAACGCGTTCACCGGGGCAAACGACACGGCGATGAAGGCTTCTTCGCCCGGCTGAATCGCGCCCTGGAACTGGTCGGGTGTGAGTTCACGGCTTGGCGTCGCCACCGACACGAGCCCACCGGGGTCAAGGATCGAAATGGTGAAACCCTGCCCGCCCACGACGACGGCGCTGTCGATGGCGATGGGGTGCGCGCCGAAGTTTTCCAGCACCACCAGTTGGCGGGCAAAGGTGCCCAGGCGAACGCCAGACGGGAACTGCAGCTGTTCCGACGACGTCGACAAAAAGGGCTCCTGCGGTGCGGGGTCGATGCCCACGCCGGCGCTGCGCTCGCGTTCGAGGAGGTCGTCGATGTTGGTGGCGCCGTTGCGGTTGGCGTCAAACAACAGCGAGCAGCGGCCGTCACGACCAGCAGCGCACGGCTCGAAGATGGCGCCTTCCAGGTCGATGGCGACGTCGACGTTGGGCTCGAGGGTGACCGGCTTCTGGAAACGCCCGAGCAACACTTCGACCGCGTCCTCGGCGAAGCGCCCGTACAAGCGCAGCGTCAGTTGCTGTTCGGAGCGCGTCGTGACGTCGGTGACGTCGAAGGTCCCCGACACCGTGTCCAGACCCTTGCCGATTTTCAGCTGGGTCTCCTTGAGCGCCACGGCCCCGGAGGTCTCGTCGGCAATCTCCAGCGTCACGCGCAGCAGGGCCTGATGTTGGGGCAGGAGCCCGGCGATGTTCACCCCCGTGGGCAGCGGTGTCGTCGGCACGGCGTCTTTGGAGCAGCCGGCCGCGGTGAGCAGAGCAACGGCCAGCAGGGCCCGGAGGTGTGCGCGTGAATACATGGGCCGACTGTCAACCAGCGGCCTCCTGACAGCAACCCAGGCGGATCCACACTCCCCGGGGCGAAGCGCTGACGTCGCAAACCGGCGAAATCAGTCACCATCAGCGGGTACCTCGACTGTGTCCTCCAGCACACCCCACCCTTCCCGACATCGCCCTACCCGCCCCCACCGGCTCGCAGGCGGCGGGCCTCCACGGCCAGCAGCCCGATGGCGGCCGGCGTAATCCCACTGACGCGACTCGCCTGGCCGAGGGTCTGGGGGCGCAGGCGCAGCAACTTCTCGCGCACCTCATTGGAGATGCCGGGCAGCCGGTTTGTCGACGACAACAAGCGCTGAAAGATGGCCTCGGGGAGGGATTCGTCGTCCAGGGCCCGCTCGCGCGCCACCTCTTTTTGGGCCCGTTCCAGGAAGCCGCCGTAGGTGCTTTCCACCTCGACGCGGAAGGCCAGGGCGGGGTCGGGGACGTCTTGGCGGCCAGCGAGGGCGTAGACGAGGCTCAAGGCCACCTGGGGCCGCTTGAGCAGGGTCTCGGCGCGGGTGGTCTCGGTCAGCGGCGACGTCTGCGCCGCGGTCAGCATGGCGTTGGTGGCGTCGCTGGCCACAATGCGCGTTTCACGCAGCCAGCGGACCTCCTGCTCGACGCGGGCTTCGAACTCGCGGGCCCGTTGTCGACGAGCCAGCGACGCCAGCCCAATCTCGTCGGCCAACGGCAACAGGCGGGCGGCGACGTTGTCTTCGCGCAACACGAGGCGGTGCTCGGCCCGCGACGTGAACATGCGATAGGGCTCGTCGGTGCCCTTGCTGACCAGGTCGTCGACGAGGACGCCGAGGTAGCCTTCATCGCGACGCACCACGACGGGTGCCTGGTGCTGCAGCAAACGGGTGGCGTTGATGCCGGCCAGCAGCCCCTGGATGGCCGCTTCCTCGTAGCCGGTGGTGCCGTTGAGTTGGCCCGCGCAAAAAAGCCCGCCGATGGCGCGCGTCTGCAGCGACGGCCACAGCTGCGTCGGCACCACGAAGTCGTATTCGACGGCGTAGCCCCAACGCGTGACCTCGACGTGCTCCAGCCCGGGAATGGTGCGCAGAAAGGCAAGCTGCACGTCAGGGGGCAAGCTCGTCGACAACCCGTTGGGATAGATTTCGAAGGTGTCGAGCCCATGCGGCTCGAGGAAGATCAAGTGGCTGGCCTTGTCGGCGAAGCGCACCACCTTGTCCTCGAGGCTGGGACAATAGCGGGGCCCGCGGCCATCGATGCTGCCGTTGAACAAAGGCGAGCGACCAGCGGCGACGGCGTCGGTGATGACGCGGTGGGTGGCGAGCGTGGTCCGTGTCAGGCGACAGGAAATCTGTGGCAGCGACGGCACGGGCCCGCTGTCGAGCGAAAAACGGGGCGCGGGGACGTCGGGTCGCTGCTCCTCAAGGGTGTCCATGGCGATGGTGCGAGCATCGAGGCGGGGGCAGGTGCCCGTCTTCAAACGACCCAGGGTCAGGCCATGAGCCGCCAACGACGACGACAGCCCCGCCGCCGGCGCTTCCCCCGCCCGACCGCCTGGCTGCTGGTCGGCGCCACGATGCAGCAGGCCGCCGAGAAACGTCCCGGTCGTCAGGATGACCGAGTGCGCCCGCAGCACTTCGCCATGACGGGTGGTGACGCCAGCGACCTGGCCGTCTTCGACGACGATGCCGACGACGTCGTCCTGACGCACGCGCAGGTTGGGCGTGGTGGTGATCACGCGCTTCATGGCCGCGGCGTAGCGGTCCATGTCGGACTGGCAGCGCGTGGCCCTGACCGCCGGACCACGGGACTCATTGAGCGTGCGAAAATGGATGCCGGTGTCGTCGGCGATGCGCCCCATCTCGCCGCCGAGCACGTCGAGTTCCTTGACCAGATGCCCCTTGCCGACGCCGCCAATGGCCGGGTTGCAGCTCATGGCGGCGATCCGGTCAATGCTGCCGGTGACGAGGAGGGTTCTCATGCCCAACCGCGCCGCCGCCAGCGAGGCCTCGCAGCCTGCGTGACCGCCACCCACCACCAGCACGTCTACCGTCGTTGTCATGGCGCGATCAGACCACGACCACCGCTGTGCGCCAACGGCCTGCCGGCGTTCAGGTGGAGCGGGGCGCTTCGTGGGCCGTCAAGGCCGCCACCGCCCGCACCACGATGGGGTCCCGGGGGGCCAGGCGGGCGGCCAACTCGATGTACTCGCGCGCCTGCGCCAGGCTGCCGTGGCCAGCGTCGGCGGCGGCCAGGTGGCAGACCCCCAGATTGCAGACCAGGCCAGCGTCGACCGGGTCGAGGCGGTAGGCCGCCAGTGACGCCTTGAGGGCTGCAGGCAGGTCCGCCTGGGTCAGGCACACGGTGGCGAGGTTGCGCCAGGCCTCGAGGTCCCGGGGGTCGCTGGCCACGGCGCCGTCGAGCAGCGCCCGGGCCCGCGCGACATCGCCCGCCTTGCGAGCCAGCGCCCCGGCCAGCGTCGACACAAACGGCGCAGGCTCCCCGTCGACGGCGGCGGCGTCACGGGCGGCCAACAGGTCGTCGACCGCGACGGCGGCGACGGCAGCGTCGACGTCGTGGACGTCGGCCAGCAAATCCTTGACCCGGGTTGTGGCGCTGACGAGGGCTGCGGCGTTTTTCAGGCGGGCACGCTCCCGGCGGGCCTCGACGCGAGCGGCGACGACGTCAACACCGCCAGCAACTCCGCCAGCAACACCGCCGGCAACGCCCATGACGCCGTCGATGGCGTGACCGTGTTCGTCGATCCCGGGCGCGTCCAGACAAGCCTCCACCCGCCCCCAGGCGCCAAAGGCTGCATCCAGTCGACCCAGGCGTTCGTGGACCCGGGCCAGGGCGCGCCAGGACGGCAGGTGGCTTTCGTCGGCGTCAAGGGCTCGGCTCAGGTGCGCAGCCGCCGTTCGCAAGCGCTCAGCGCGACCGGTGTTGTCGAGGTGGGCGGCGTCGCGATTGAAACGCTCCAGCGCGGTCTGACCGGCATTGAACCAGCCGACCGCCAGCGTGGGATCAGCGTCGCAGGCGTCGTCGTAGAGCTTTTGGGCGAGCTCGAGGCGCCCCTCGCGGGCCGCAATGTAGCCGCGGGTACAAAGTTCATCGGCGGCCTTGCGCCCTGTCATCCCGAGGGCTTTCTTCAGCCAACGCACTGCATCCTCCGCACGTTGTCACGTCACCGCAGGGATGCGTGGATCAAGCGGACCCGGCGCCCCAGGTGCTCGTCGACA
>CAJBHN010000616.1 GCA_903952805.1 uncultured Myxococcales bacterium
CGAGATTTCGCGGAGTGACTGGAGTTCAGACGTGTCTCTTCCGATCTGGTTTTCTTGCAGTCGCCGCTCGTTGTCGTCGTCATGCATGCGGGGGTCGTTGTCGACCACCTGCGACAGCGAGGCCAGCGACTGCGTCAACACGCCCGTCGGCGCCGGCGGCGTCTTCACCGCCAACGACTGCAGCAGGCGATCCTTCCATCCCGACGGTGCTGGCGGCGGCGCGGGCTCTGGCGACTTCTCGACAGCAGGCAAGATGGCGCGGTTGTCGGGCGGCTTCGCTGACGGCGGCAGCTCTGGCAGCACCGGCGAGGTCTGCGGTGGCGGCGACGATGTCGTCTTCTTTGCCGTCTTCTTCGCCGGCGGCGGCGGCGGTAGCCGCGGCGACATCGCCGGCGGCTCAGGAGGTGGCGTGCGCATCGTCACCTGAATCGGCGTCGGCTTCTTCTTCGGTGTCGGCAGGCGGTCGACGACGAGGCCAAAGAGGCCATGGGCGACAAGGGCGAGCAGCAGACTTGGCCCCAGGCGCGGTACCCGCAGCGTGATCGTACGGGCATCGTCGTCGGCCACAACGAAGCCGGTGCGTCCTCTCGCGGGGGCGTCTTTGGAGTCGTTGGCCGGGTCGCCTGGGGGCATATCTCCGTTCAGCCTTCAGAACCGCCCGCCGACGCGCAACCACGTCGGCGGGCAGAGCGTACCTGACCGTGTCGGCGGATCACGGCCAGCGGCGATCCTGGCGGTCGATGACGGCGTTGCCGAAGGTCCAGGTGATGCCCATCGAGGCGCTGGTGGCCAGGACGCCGGCCGTCGAGCCAGTCTCAGAGCGCCTGCACGATGAACGCTGGACCGTTGTCTGAGCGCAGCTGCGGGAGTGCAGCTCGGGAAGCCCGAGCCGAACGATGAAGTCGATGACGCGCTGCGAGCGGATGCGGATGGTCCTGGTATCCTCCACGATGGCCTTGAGCTGCCTGAGCTCGCCGACAGATGCGTCCTGACACCCGCGGCTCCAGGTACCCAGCGTCGGTGTCGACACGCCGATTTTCTTGGCGGCAGCAGCGGCACTGGTGGCTCAGCGTCGCGCAGGTGTCGGACAATCTGCTCGTCGGTGAACGTGCTCGTTGTCATTGGACCTCCGGGTTGCGGCCTCGCCGCTGACGATACCGGTGGCCCGAAATTCTCAAAGCAAGTCACGGACCGACGGTGCGGACATCGGCGGCGGCACGGAGGCATCCTGCCGTCGACGGCGGTCGCTCGCGCGATGTGGGCGCCGCGGCCATGAGCGTGCCCCTGGCAACGGCGCAGGCCGCGCTGTCGACCCCGGATATCGACGTCATCGCCGGTTCATCGTCGGTTCGTCGTCGGTTCATCGTCGGTTCATCGTTCGGCAGCGCGCTGGCGATGGAACTCGTGCGGCTCGGCCGGAAGATGATCGCGCTGCTGTTGCCGTCGAGACAGCAATGACACATCCCCCGGCATCACGTACGTGAAGGCCGCACTCCTACCTCACGGCGGTGATCTGCCACGCAGCCGTCCACCGGTGACCGGTGACTTGTGCATTGGGCAGACCACGAAAGCGTTGCGGGCGCATGTGTGCGTGAAGTGAATGCGAAGGGAACGTATGGTTGAACCAGTGGCCCGGTCTATCGTCGAGCAAGTCTTCGGCCCCGCCGCACACGCTCTTGAGCGCTTGCGCTACGGGCCCAAGTTCGCCGTCATGGGAGCCATTGTCTTCATGCCGGTGGCTGTGCTCGGGTCTCTGCAATATCGAGCCGAGACCTCGCAATACCAGTTCAACATGAAAGAGACGATTGGCGTTTCGTATGTGCAAGCTGCGGGACGTCTGCTGGGGGCGCTGCAACGTCATCGTCTGGCTCTTGCTGCCGGCGCAGCGGAAGCCGACACCCGCAAGGATGTCGAAGCCGCCCGCGAAGCGATGGACGAGCTCGATGCGCGCTACGGCGGCAATGACGACGACGACGGCCTGAAGACGACACCGCGATGGACGAAGATTCGTGAGGGCTGGCAGGCGATGTCGGTGGCCGGTTCCGCCGCGGGCCAGGATGCAGCACTCGATGAACTCGGGGCCCAGATCACCCACCTGATCGTCGACGACGCCTGCAATGCCTCGAACCTGATTCTCGATCCGGCGCTGGATTCTTTCTTTTTGATGGACGCCTTCTGCGCGAAGATTCCTGCCCTATCTGAACTGGTGACCGACCAGTCCGTTGCGGCGCTGCGCGCGGTGCAGGCCGGGAGCATCGACGACAACGGTCGCATCGACCTGGTCGGAATGTACCGGATGACGTCGTCGATGTTGACCGACTTGCTGACGCTGAACGCCGAGACAGCGTACCGGGAGACGGCCGATGCGACGCTCAAGGGCGTGCTCGCGCCGAAGTTCGAGGCGGCCAAGACGGCGGTTGACGCGCAGGGGGCAGGCCTGCGCCGGTCGTTCTTCGGGGCGGTGCCGACGGGCGACAAGGCTGACGTCGTCGGGGTGACAGAGAATGCGTTGTCGGCTTTGGCCGAACTGCACGAGACCACTGGTCCGCGGCTCTCGGCGCTCATTGTCACACGCGCCACCGAAAAGCATCTGCGGCCGCGCAACATCGGCCTCGTCGCCGTCGGAGTCGCGCTGCTCGCGCTCGGATATCTGCTGATGGCTCTGTATGTTTCGGTGACCCGCTCGATCGCGCGTGTGCGAGCCGCCGCCGAGGGCATGGTGCAGGGCACCGTGCGCAGTGTCAGCCTCGGGACCTCCGATGAGATCGGCGAGATCGCGACCAGCTTCAATCAGATTGCGACGGCGCTGCAGGAGGCCGAACGCAGCGCCGTCAGGGCCGCTGAGGCCGCCGCTGAGGCGGAGGAAGCCGTTGAGGTGGCCGACGAAGCACGGCGTGACGCCAATGGCGAGAAGGCCCGCGCCGTGACGGCCCTCGAGAAGGCGCGATTGTCTGAACTCCAGGCGTCGGCAGAAAAGTCCCGCGTCGAGCAGGCATTGCGCGTCGCCGACGAGCACCGCCGCAACTCGGAGAAGGCGAACACAGCGCTCGCCGTCGAAAACGAGCGCAAGCTCGAATCGATGCGCGCGCAGGCCGACGCCGCGATGACATTGCGGGACAAGATCGACCGCATCCTGCGCGCCGTCGATTCCGCGAGCGCGGGCAATTTCAAGAACCTCGTCCTCGTGAGTGGCAACGAGCCCATCGATGCCGTCGCCGTGCAGCTCAACGGCCTGTTCGAGCGCGTCGACGAAACGCTGACGCAGGTGGATCAGGCGTCGGAGAACCTCTCGAAAACGGCCGACCAGTTCGTCGCGCTGAACCGGGATCTCACGACGTCGGCGAAGGAGACCGAGACGGTCGCCGACCGCGCGCTGGCGCTCGCCACGCAGGCCAAGGACGAGTCAAACCTGTTGACGACGAAGGCCAACGACATCCGAAACTCGTCGTCGGATATCCACAACCGGGCACTGGCCAATGCGCGCGCCTCCACCGACGTCGCCGACCGCGCCACCGCCACCGAGGCTGTCGCGCGCGAGCTTGCTCAGGCCAGCCGCGACATCGCCGGATTCACCCGTGTCATCACGACGATTTCGGCGCAGACGCGCCTGCTCGCGCTGAACGCGACCATCGAAGCAAGTCGGGCTGGCGAGGCCGGGCGGGGCTTTGCCGTCGTCGCCAGCGAGGTGAAGGACCTCGCGCAACAGACAGAGACGGCGGCGGAGCAGGTGGAAGCGCAAACGACGCGCATCCAACAGGTCGTCGAGCAGGTTGAGCAGGCGATCACGCAAATCATCGGCCGCTCGGCCCACATTCGCGAGCAGTCACAAAGTGTGCTGACGAGCGTCGAGATGCAAGGTCAGTCCACGAGCCAGATGTTCGAACTCATTGCCCAGTCGATTCGCAAACTCGACGAAATCAACGCGAATCTGGCGACGGTGAAACAGGTCGCCCGCAGTGGTACCGCCTCGGCCGAGAGCATCCAATCCGAGAGCGTGCAAATGAGCCGCCTCGGTGGGCGCTTGCGCGAAGTCGTCTCGCAGTTCAAGTCGAGCGAACGCGATGTCACGGCGTCGTCGAGCTCGTTGCCGCAGCCGGCGAGGCGGTGACGTGACCGACGATGGAACCGTGGTCGGCGGGCCACGCAGCGTCAGGGCCGGTGGGGTCGACCACACGGCAGTCGCGTCGTCGAATTCGGCTCTGTGGCCCGACCACGTGGATGAACGACTGTCGACGGCATCCTCGTCACAGGCTCCTGCGGTCCCCCGCGCATGCGCGTCCGCCCGGCGAGCGTGACGCGATCTTGGGCCGCGCAAGACACCTGCTTCCGGGTAGATGAGTCGGATGAGTCGGATGTTCAGGCGGGTGGGGATTCGCGGCCAAGGCCATCAGACGTCGTCAACGTCGCGGCGATGCTCGCTGTCCTCGACCGGCGTGCCTTCATGCGGCGTGGTGCTGAAGGCTTCGTCGTGGATGGCCTTCAAGGCCTCATCGAGCTTGTGCTGGCGCAGGGTGGCGACCGTGCCCCGCAGCACGTCGTCGGGAATCTGATAGGTGGTGCTGAGCTTCTCAATGAAGGCCTGCTCGGCCTCGTCGAGGTCACCGTCGACGAAGAAGGCGTTGGCCACCACCAGGCAAGCCGCCTTGAGCTTCTTGGGGTCTTTGGTCAGCACGCCCATGGCCCAGCCGATGCCAAGGGGCGTGACGTCAGCGATCGGGATGCCCCAGGTCCTGGATGCCTGCTCAATCGCCTCCAATTCGGCGGCATCGACAATGCCGTCGGCGGTGATGACGTCGTAAAACAGCCGCACCAACGCCTTGCGCTCGTCGTCGGACCAGCGCTTGGACTGCTGCACCAGAAAGAAGCTCTTGAGCGAACCAAGCACCGTCATCGAGGCCTCCACAGCAACGCCGTCAGGCTCCCTCGTGACGTGTTTCGTCGTCGCCTGTCAACCAGCCACTGCCAGCAGCACCTCAACCACCTGTGGCACGAGGCCCACCTGCCACGTCTGACGTCCTCACCGGCGCTCGCCCTGGGCGAGGCGAGGCGAGGCGAGGCGAGGCGAGGCGAGGCGAGGCGAGGCGAGGCGAGGCGAGGCCGCGGCCGCCAGCGGCCATGCGTCTCACGGGCCGCCGGGAACGAAGGCATCGATGCCGCAGGCGTTGTCATCGGCATGATCGGTCTTGACCTCCATCGTGACGCGATGGTTCGAACCGGCGAACCGGGCGGTGTCGACGACGTCGACGATGAAGCCTGACCGGAGCGGCCGAGCGCCCACGAAGCGCTCCACCAAGGAGCGGCGATGCGGCTCGACGATGAACGACGGTCGGCGCTCCAAGACCGCGACCTGCTCGTCGTCGACGAAGACGGCGATGGTGATGGTCCCGGTGCCGACCGGCAGACGCCCCACCGCCTGCCGGGTGTGGCCGGCGGCGACGACGATGCTGCTGCCCATCGCGACGCCGTCCCATGTCAGGCGCAGGGCCTGCGGTGCTGCCGCCGGATGCACGACCATCACATCAGCGCCATTTTCGGTGACCTGAGACCATTCGCGGGCCACCCGCACGGCCCGGGGCTGACCACCACAACGCACGCCGCCACCGATGCCACGGCTCACCTGCGTGCACGGCGTCACAGTGCCGTTGGCATCGACCAGACCAATGGTGGCTTCGGCGAAGCGGCCCTTGAGGTCGGCGAGGGCGGGGGTGGCTGTGACGACCGCCACGTCGATGACGCCAAATCCGTGGTGCTGCGCGGTGGGCCCCAGCACGTCATGGGTGCGGTCCGCGACCCAGGGCTCGCTATCGGGCTCGGTCCACAAGAATGCCCGCGTGTGACGTCGCTGATGCAGGGCATCCCAGGGGCCGTCGGCGGCCACGACGACGCGCGCATCGGTGGCGAGGGCGCGCAGCGGCGCCATCGACCAAGGCGGCGCCACCAGCACAACGTCGTCGTCGCCAAGGTGTTGCTGTCGCAACCAGTTGGCCGCAGCGTCGACGTCGACATCCGCCGGGGTGTCGGCACCCTCCAGCGCCAAGCGCACGACGGACCACAAGGAGCCCAGCAGCACCGCCAGCACCAACAGCACCGACACAACCCGACCACGATTCATCAAGTCGGCATGACAAGTTGCGGCGCGACCCGAAAGGGAGGGAATCAGACCGACGACGACGACGACGCGCCGACCCGGGCGATGATCACCGCGCCCAACAACACCAGGGCCCCGCCCAGCATCCCCAGCGCATTCAGCGGTTCCCCCCACACCGTCACCCCAACCATCACCGCCACCAGCGGCTCCACCAACGTCAACACGCTGGCCTGGCTGGCCTGCAGACGCTGCAGGCCGGCGTAGAACAACAGGGCCGGCAGCGCGCCACACACGACGCCACCCGCCACCAACGCCAACAAGGGCCTGGCTTCGACGGCGAGGCCGTCAGACATGAGCAGGGCGGCCACCACCAGCACCGGCACTGACGTCAGCTTGGACCAGGCCGTGACTTCGAACGGATTGAAGCGCCCAGACAGGCCCTTGCCGATGAAGACCGTGGCCGCGTAGAACACCGCCGACAGCGACGCCAAACCGGCGCCGGCGACGTCGCCAGCCGACAACCCGACCCAGGGTTGCAGCAACAGCACCAGCCCCGACAGGGCCACCACCAGGGCCACCAGCGTACTGACGCGGCGACGTTCACCAAGCACCAACGGCGACCACACCGCCACCAACACCGGCGTGAGGTAATGACACAACACCGCGATGGCGACCGTGGTCTGTTGCATCGCCTGAAAGAAGCACAGGGCATTGACGGCGTCGGTGACCCCGAGCGCCAGCAGCAGGCTCCAATCCCGCCGGCTGCGCGCCGGCAGCCGCATGCCGACGGCTCCTGTCGCCAGCTGTCGTCGCTGTCGTCGTCGAGCAACCACCGCCAGCGGGCCCATCGCCACCAATACGGTCATAAAGACCACCGCGGTCTCGCTCGACGCCGGCAATGGCGCCACCGACAGGGCCTCGGCGCTGCGAAACACGATGGACCAACAGCCCCACAGCGTAGCGGCCACCACCAAGAAGAGGGCTCCGGTGACGTCGTTGACAGGTCGGGTCATGACGACCTCAGATCGGGGCAGCGAGAGACCCACATGCCTGGCTGGCGACGAGCGCGACCGTGCAGCGCCCGCCGGGGATGAAAACAGCGCGCAGGCACGGCGAAACACAGGGGGGAGCGACATGCACGGGACCGTAGGCGCGGTCTGCATGCTTCACCACGACACCTGTCGGTATGCTCGACAACCACCTTGTCATCCATGTCGGCGAGGGGCGTACACAATCACACCGTCTCTGCCCTGCCCGCCGCCCCGCCACAACACCGTGGGTGACGTGGTCGACAGGGGCCCCGGAGCGCGGCATAGCGCCGTCGTGGACACGGAACCTGCTCTTTCGTCGATTCGCCGCCGCGCTGGTCGGGTGGTTGGACTGTGGGTGTTGGTGGCTGTCGTCTTGTCGACGGGGCTGCCAGGGCTCTTTTTGCGCCTGAAGGGCGGTGGCTTCGAAGACCCTGGCCACCCGGCGTGGCAGGTCCAAACCCAACTTGAAGAGCGCTTTGACGCCGGTTCCGCCGACCTCATCGTGCTGGTGGACGCCAAGGGGGCGCCCGGCGGCGTCGACGACATCGAGGTTACCACCGCCCTCGTCACCATTGTTGCCGAACTGGAGCGCGATCCGCTGGTGCGCTCGGTGCTGTCACCGCTTGATGGCGTGGCCCTGCTCAAGAGCCGCGACAACAACATCGGCGCTGTCGTCGTCGCCATGCGTGGTGGTGACGAAGACAAGCTCCCTCGCCTGCCGGCCTTGAAAATCCAGTTCGAAGAGGCCTGCGGCCAGATCTGCACCGTCCAACTCTCGGGAG
>CAJBHN010000617.1 GCA_903952805.1 uncultured Myxococcales bacterium
GGGTAGCGTGCGCAGGACAGGGGCCAGCTGGGCCACAGGCCACACAGGCGGTCTTCCGTCAGGGCCATGCAGGTCCCGGTGCCGTCCCGCTGCAGGACGGGAAACGCCTGATGAAACACGGAGGCATCGGCCTCCCGTCGGGCCCAACTCAGGCGCCGCTGATCCGTCGGTGGCGTTGGCCTCTCGAAACCGATCAGGTCGATCCGCTCCAGGTCGATGAGGACCGCGATGTCCCGCAGCCGCAGGCTGACAACGGCGTTGGGGCCGGTGCAGCAGAGGTCGACGCAATTGTCGCAGTCGGGGAGCTTGCCGGTGGGGATGCGGACCTGCAGACCGCTCAGGCTGACGGGACGCAAGTCGAAGCGGCGGCGCAAACGGATGATGGTTCGAAGGTTCCGGAATTGATACATGTCACGGGCGTGGTCGCGCCACAGCGCCTGCAGGGCTCGCTCGGTCGGCCCCTCCTGGTGTTCCGGGCGTTCCCCGGTGCCACGGCCAACCGTCACCAGCCCGCTCATCGCTGCACCTGGCTCACGGTGCATCGTTGGCCCCGCCGGCCCCGCTGGCCCCGGCAGGCGTCGGGGGCGCATTTCTGTTCATGTCTTTGATGGCCGCCATGAAGGCGCCGGCATCGGCGCCGGAGCCGGCACGCAGCGCCCAGGTGTCGCCGACGACGCCCTTGGGGGCCGGCAAGCGGTCGCCGCGATCGAGGCCGGCGACGGCGTCGACCACGGCTCGATCGCGGTTCAGGGCCTGGACAAAGCGCAGCCCCCGGGGTCCGCAGACGGGCAGACGCACGCGGCCCTTCTCCTGGCGGGCTTCGCCTACGACGACGAGGCCGTCCTCGCCCTGGCCGGCGGCGGCGCCGGGGCCGCGTCCCAGGCTCAACCAGGACAAGCTCATCAGGGCGTCATCGCGTCCGACCAGGCGCGCAAAGCGGGCCAGGCGCTCGGGCAGATGCTTCGCGACGCGATCGTGGCACCAATCGCGATCGCGCTGCAGGGCCGGGCAGGCGTCACGATGCGGACAGGGACCGTGGATGACGACGTCGTCGCGTTCCCGCAGGGTGTCTCTGAGGGTCTGGAGCCGGCGGGCCCGGGGGTGGTCGCCGGCATCCACCAGCACGGTGGTGGCTGCCGATGGCGCCAGGCGACGCAGCGCGGCCTCGACGTCCATCGTCGGCGGCAGCTCACCGACCACAAAGGCGGCCGACACATGGGTCGCTTCGTTGATCGACGAAACCGTGGTCAAGCCTCCCGGTCGAGCCTGGACCTGGACGTGGGCAGGCAGGCGCTGGAGCAGGCGGCGCGCCAATTCGAGCGCTTTGGGACTTTGCTCCACGAGCGTCAGCTGGACGGGGGCTGGGGCAGGCGACGTCGAGCCCCCAAAGGCCCAGGCCAGGGCTGACGCCCCCGAGCCGGCGCCGACGTCGACGACATGGATGGGGCCGGTCGACGCCGGGACCGGTCGCAGCGCGCGGGCGACCGCGACGACGGCCCGGGGGCCGAAATAGGCGAGGTAGGCGAGGCTGGCGGCGGTGTCGACGTCGATGGCGCGGGTCTCGGTGTAGGCCACCGACGCGGCGCGGGCATCTTTGGCCATGGCCTGGTTGTCGGCATATCCGGCCGCTTCGCGTTCCAAAAAGGCATCGAGGTGGGCGAGGGCCCCGGCGACGTCGACATCCATCGTCAACCCCTGGCCAGTCGGCGCAGCACAGCGCTGGCCCGTTGGCGAATCTCGTCGCGCAGCGGGGGCAGGGTGCCCGCCCCTGGCTCGCGCCGATCAAAAAGCACGTTGCCGCTGGCGCCGACGACGCGGTCGACGTCGCCGCTGCTGCCACCCACCAGCCAGGCATCGAGGCCGACGTCGGCGCCGGCGACCCCTTCCACCGGCATGGCCACCTGCACGGAGCCGGTGGAACCTGGCAGCAGCCCGAGGCTGCGACGCCCGGCGCTGGTGCCAGCTGGCATCAGGGCCTGGGCCAGGCGCCCTCCTGGCGGAGTCAGCACGTTGCGGCGTCGCAAGCGCAAGCGCTCATGGTCCTCCAGCGAGCGCAGCTCGTCGACGACGTCGATGCGGGCATGGCTGTCGGTGCCGACGCAGATGGGCACACCTGCCTTGGCGAGGTCGGCGATGCGGCACAGGCCATCACCCAGATTGCGTTCGGTGGACGGCGTGATGCACACGCTGGCGCCGCGGCTCGCCATCAGCACGATGTCGTCGTCGTCCATGTGGGTGCCGTGCACCA
>CAJBHN010000618.1 GCA_903952805.1 uncultured Myxococcales bacterium
GCTGCTGCTGTGGTTGCGGCAGCGGACGACAGCGCTATGGCGGAGCTGGGGGGTGCTGCACATCAGGCAGCAGCTCAAGGCTGAGGACCGCCCCCTCGTCGTCATCTCGCGGATGGAACACCACTCCAACGATTTGCCATGGCGCGAGAGCGTCGCTGACGTCGTCATGGTCGGCTTCGACGAACGAGGACGGATTTCGCCCGTTGAACTCGACGCCATTCTTTCTGACCCCCGGCACGCCAAACGGCCTTTGAAGATTGGTTCGTTCTGTGCGGCGTCGAACGTGACGGGCATCATCAACGATTGCGACGCCCTTGCTCGCGTGATGCACAAGCACGGCGGCTACGCGTGTTTCGACTTCGCCGCGGCCGCTCCATACCTGCCCATCGACATGCGCAGTGATGATCCCGCCACCCGCAAGGATGCGGTGTTCATCAGCGTCCACAAATACCTTGGCGGGCCCCAGGCCCCTGGGCTCCTCGTGGCCAATCGGCGGCTGTTTCGGAGCCGCGTCCCGGTTGAGCCGGGTGGCGGTACCGTTGTGTACACGTCGCCGTGGGACTGGAAGTACACCAGCGATCTGACGAGCCGCGAGGAAGGCGGCACCCCCGATATCGTCGGCGTCATTCGAGCCCATCTCGCGTTTCAGCTCAAGGAACTGATTGGCGAAGACCGCCTGCGTCGCATCGAGGAAACCTGGGTGCAGCGGGCCATTGCCCGGTGGAGCCAGCATCCCCGCTTGCATATCCTGGGCGACCTGCAGGCCAATCGCATCGGCATCGTCAGCCTCGTCATCGACGGCGGCAAGCTGCACCACAATCTGGCGGCACGCATGTTGTCCGATCGCTTCGGCATCCAGACCCGAGGCGGCTGCATGTGCGCGGGCAGCTACGGCCACGAACTGCTTGGCATCTCGGAGGCCCGCAGCTTTGAGATTCGCTGCGCCCTGGATCAGGGTGACGAGGGCTCCAAGCCCGGTTGGTTGCGCATCAGCTTTTCCCCCGCCACCGCGGAGGATGACTTTGCGATCCTGTTGGCGGCGGTCGAAGAACTCGCCGACTCTTGGGAAATCTGGAAGGTCGACTACGAGATGAACGACGCGACCGCGACGTGGAAGCATACCCGCGATCGCGAGGAACACCGGAACCTGCGTTTGCTGGCACCGGTGGCCTCCCACGGCTGATCCCGAGATCCCTTTGATCTTCGCCCACGGCGTGGGCTCGCCCAAAGAGCCCTGGGATGTACCTTGCCCCTCGCCCACAGGGGAACCCTTCGGGCCCCGGGGCGGCGTGGTTCCCGCTCGTGATGCGCTTCGCGCCCTCTGTTTGGACGTGGTCAGTATTCAATGACCATTCGGGGTGAGTTCGATCTGCCGCCAGGCGGCGTGTCAGCCGCTGCCGTCGACGACGACCCCGGCGGCGATGCCACACCGGCAGGCCTGGCCGGGCTTGGCTTGCGGTGGTGCCGGGCAGGCCGTTTGGCTCAGCGGCGTCGAAGCCAGGCAGCGCAGGGGGCTGGTGACGTGCTCGCCATCTCGCCGCAGCAGGAAGCTCTCTACCCACCCCATCTGCTCGGTATAGGTGACATAAGGGACCCCATAGCGACCTGGCTCCAGCAGGCGGGCACCGACGGCGAGGTACGGGTCGGCCCATACGGTCGGTGAAAACGGAAACGGATCGTTCACCAACAACCACAGACTGCCGTCGATGACGCGATAGCCAACGATGAGGGCGACGTGGGCGGAGGCGCCGAAGGTGTCGGGCCGGGACGCCGGGTTTATGCCGGCGACGACGGGGTGGCCGGCGTCGAGTTCCCGCTTGAGTTCCGCGGGCGACAGTGCGTGGGCATGGGTGACGAACAGACGAGGCACGGTCCTGCCCGTGAGCATCGATGCCCGTCGGGGGTACTCCACCAGCATGCCCATGACCGTCGTGGCATCGCCGCCGGGAACGTTGCAGCGACGACAATCCCGGGCGCACTCATCGCGGGCCGTGCCGATGGAGACGGCGCCGACGATGCCGCATTGAAAGTGGTCGCTGATCGATGGCACCTTGAAGGAGCGAAACACCATCTCGCCGACGGCCAGCCAGCACCAAACAGGCGTCGCTTGTTGAACGGGGGCGATGTGCAGGTCGACGTCGGCGCGGGCCTGGCTGCCCAGGGTCATGAACAACAAGGCAACGACGAAGCGTCTCATCAGGCCCCGATGCGCACCGCGTGCAGGCGCTCCCACAAATGGAGCATCTCGGCCAGCCGATGGGCCGACCAGGCGATCGTCACATGCTCATGGTCGACGTGGATATGGGCATCGGACGGGCACGGCAGCAGGGCCAACAGTTCGGCAGACACCCGCCGCAGCAGGCTGAAGCCGTCGTCGTCGCAGCGGACGATGAAGGCGTCGTCGAGGGCGGCCACGCCGATCTTTTGCTCGCTGAGGCGTCGCAGGCGACTTTGGATCCCACGGGCCTGGTGGGTGAGTTCAAAGATGCCGCCACCCGTCGGCAGCCTGGCTCTCAGGACGACGGCGTCGTCGAAATCGGCGGCGTCGATGGTGCCGACGGCATCGAACATCCGCAGTTTCACCTCGGGTGCCGAGGTGACGTTGCCGTGGGCGGAGATGCGGTCGGCGACGCTGCTGGCGTCGATGAGGGTGCCCAGGCGGATGAAGGAAACCGGCGCCATGACCCCTTCGTAGCACGGGGAAACTCTGGTAGCCCGTCTCGCATGTCAGAGCCCACGCTTGCGTCGTCCTCGCCCCTTCATCCCGACCTGATCGATGCTTTCGCTGTCCGCCTGGATGACGCGGTCATGGGCGTCAAAGCCGTCACCAAGTTGACCGCCGACACGCCATTTGGGCTGGGCGACGGCTACCGGATCC
>CAJBHN010000619.1 GCA_903952805.1 uncultured Myxococcales bacterium
CCCGGGCTCTGCTGACGACGCGAACGACGACAACGACGACAACAACGACAACAACGACAACAACGACAACAACGACAACAACGACAACAACGACAACAACGACAACAACGACAACAACGACAACAACGACAACAACGACAACGACAACGACAACGACGACAACGACGACGGCGACGACGACCCGTCGGGGATCACATGCGGGCGCCGACGTGGGCGGCCAGGCGCAGCACGTCGGCGAAGACGCCGCCGGCGGTGACCTCGGGGCCGGCGCCGGGCCCCTGCACGACCAGCGGTTGGGCGCTGTAGCGGGCGGTGCGGAAGGCGACGACGTTGTCGGTGCCGGTGAGGCGCGCGAAGGCATGGGTCAGCGGCAAAGATTGCAGCGCGACCCGCGGCGGGCCCGACGCGGGGATGGTGCCGACGTAGCGCAGCACCTCGCCGCGGGCGGTGGCCTCTCGCTGCAAGACGGCCATGCGGGCGTCGACGTCAGCCAGCGCCGCGACCAGGTCGTCGATGGCGAGGCCGGCGGGGACGCCCGGGGCGAGGTCCTCGACGACGACGTCGCTGAGCTCGACCGACCGGCCCAGCTCGCGGGCCAGCACGACCAGTTTGCGGGCGAAGTCGAGGCCCGAGAGATCTTCTCTGGGGTCGGGTTCGGTGTAGCCCAGGCGGCGGGCCTCGCGAATCAACGTCGACAGCGGCACGTCGGGGGTCAGGGTGTTGAAGAGCCACGACAGGGTGCCCGACAGCACGCCCTCGATGGCGATGACCCGGTCGCCGGTGCGCAGCAAGTCGCGCAGCGTGCCGATGACGGGGAGGCCGGCGCCGACGGTGGCCTCGCCGAAGAAGCGGGCGCCGCTGGTGTCGGCGGCGGCGGCGATGGCGCGGGCGCGGCTGAGGGGGCCGGAGGCGGCCTTCTTGTTGGGCGTGACGATATGAATGCCGCGGGAGAGCCAGTCGGCGTAGCGGTCGGCGACGCTGTCGGCGGCGCTGCAGTCGATGATGACGCGATGGGGCATGTGTTCGGCGCGGACGTGGTCGGCGAAGGCGTCGAGGTTGGCGTCGACGGCGAAGGCGTCGTCGAAGGCGGCGACGTCTTCAGCCAGGCACATGCGCTTGGAGGTGGCGATGGCCCGCACCCGCAGGTCGACGTGGAAATCCCGTCGCAGCGTTTCGCGCTGGGCGTCGAGCTGCCGCAGCAGCGCTGCGCCGATGCCGCCGGTGCCGATGACGCCGACCGAGATGGTCGTGTCTGACAACGTGAAGGCGGCGTGGACCGCCCGCAGGGCGCGGGTGCTGTCGACGGCGTCGATGACGGCGGTGATGTTGCGCTCGGAGCTGCCCTGGGCGACGGCGCGGACGTTGACGTTGGCCTGGGCCAGGGCCTTGAAGAAGCGGGCGGCCACGCCGGGGTGTTGGGCCATGGCGTCGCCGACGGCGGCGATGATGGCGCAGCCGTCTTGCAGGTGGACCGCCTGCACGTGGCCCTGGGCCATCTCGGCGACAAAGGCCTGCTCGACGGTGCGCTTGGCCAGCTGGGCCTGGCTGCTTTTGACCGCGACGCAGATCGAGTGCTCGGAGCTGGCCTGCGAGATGACGCTGACCGACACCGACACCGCCCGCAGCGCGCCAAAGAGGCGCTCGGCGATGCCGGGGACGCCGACCATGCCGGTGCCCTCGAGGTTCAGCAGCGCGACGTCGTCGATGGTGCTGAAGCCCTTGACGGGGCTGGTGGCGGCGATGCCCGACGATGGACCCGGTGACACCGTGCGACGCTGAATCACGGTGCCCCGCACCTCGGGGCGAAAGGTGTTTTTGATCCAGATCGGAATCCCGCGCTCGACGGCGGGCTGCATGGTGCTTGGGTGCACGACCTTGGCGCCGAAGTAGGCCAGCTCCATGGCCTCCTCGTAAGACATGCTGTCGACGACGACGGCCTCCTTGACCCGGCGGGGATCGGCGGAGAGCACGCCGTCGACGTCGGTCCAGATGATGACCTCGCGGGCCTCCAGCAGGGCGCCAAAGATGGAGGCGGAGAAGTCGGAGCCATTGCGCTTCAGCGTGGTGGGGGTGCCGTCGGCGGTGGCGGCGACGTAGCCGGTGACGACGACAGGGACGCCGGCGCGGCGGTCGGCGAGGGCTGTCTGCAGGCGGGCGCGCGAGGTCTCCCATTGCACCGCGGGGCCGAGTTCGGCGGCCTGCACGATGAGCACCTGGCGAGCGTCGATCCACGGACAGCCGAGGCGGGCCGCCAACAGTTGGGCCGACCAGACCTCGCCGTGGCCGGAGACGACCTCGTCCAGGGCTTCGTTGTGGCCCCCCAGGATGGCGCGGGCGCGCAGCAGGTCGGCGATGGTGGCGCCGTCTGTGGCGAAGGCGGCCGCCAGGCGGGCTCGGACCGCGTCGTCGTCGACCAGGGCGTGGGCGGTGGCGGTGTGGCGGTCAACGAGGGCGTGGAGGTCGGCCTGCCAACTGCCGTCGCGGCTGGCCGCTTTGGCGCACAACGCAAACAGGGCATTGGTGACGCCCGCCATGGCGCTGACGACGACGGCGATGTCGGTGCCGTCAGCGTGGGCGGCGGTGGCGAGGCCGGCGACGTGGGCAATGCGCTCGGGCCCCGCCATGCTGGTGCCGCCGAATTTGTGAACCGACCACGTCATCGCAAACCTCGTGTGGGCCCCTTGTAGCCGACCGGAAGCGGCGATGTCGGCTGGCCTGCACCGATGGCCGGTCGGCAGGACGCCGAGCCTCGGCCGCGACCCGAGCGCGCCGTCGCCACGACGTCGGCGCCGCCTTCAGCAGCTTCTTCCGCCGTGGTGCGAGATGTAGGGAGCGCTCGCACTCCACCGCGGCGTCTCCCCGCTCGACAGGTTCTGTCGGCGGTGGGATGGCAGCCCATGGCTGTGGTGTCGTCGTCGCCTTCTGCTGAGTCTGCTCCGTCGTTGCCGGGGTTTCGCGAGGTCCCAAAGACCGGCGTGATCTTCGTGTCGAGCGAGGCCGAAAAAAAGGGCTATCGGGGAGGAGACCCGAGCTGGTGCAACCTCGGCCAGGGCCAGCCCGAGACGGGCGATCTGCCCGGCGCGCCGCCGCGGCTGACCAACCTGCCCATCACCGAAGACGCCTACGAGTACGCCCCCGTCGCCGGGCTGCGCGAGCTTCGGCAGGCCGTCGCCGACTTCTACAACCGCACCTACCGCAAGGGCATGCCCTCGCAGTACACCGCCGACAACGTCGCCATCTGCGGCGGCGGCCGCCTGGCCCTGGCCCGCGCCGTCACCGCGCTGGGCGAGGTCAACCTGGGGCACTTCCTGCCCGACTACACCGCCTACGAAGAGCTGCTGGGCGTCTTCCGGCTCTTCAATCCGATCCCGATCCTGCTGGACCATGAGCGCCGCTACCACTTCAGCGTCGACGAGCTGCGCAAGGAAATCCTCGGCCGTGGTCTGTCGGCGCTGCTGCTGTCCAACCCCTGCAATCCCACCGGTCGCACCATCGCCGGCAGCGAGTTGGCGGCCTGGGTCGCCACCTGCCGCACGCTTGACTGCGCCATGATCGTCGACGAGTTCTACTCGCACTACATCTGGACCGACCCCGACGGCACCGGCGCCCGCATGGTCTCGGCCGCCGCCCACGTCGAGGACGTCGACAAGGACCCGGTCGTCATCATCGATGGCCTCACGAAGAATTGGCGCTATCCCGGCCTGCGCATCAGCTGGACGGTGGGCCCCAAAAAGGTCATCGACGCCGTATCGTCCGCCGGCTCCTTCCTCGATGGCGGCGGCTCCCGCCCTGCCCAACAGGCCGCCATCGCGCTGCTCAATGACGACATCGTCACCCGCGAAACCGATGCCATCCACAAGGCCTTCACCAAGAAGCGCTCGTTTCTGCTGGGCGCCCTCGAAGACCTCGGCGTCCGCGTCGACCTCGCCCCCCAGGGAGGCTTCTACATCTGGGGCTCGGTCGAGAACCTGCCCAAGGGGCTCGACGACGGCATGAAGCTCTTCAAGGCCGCGCTCGACGAGAAAGTCATCGTCGTCCCCGGCGCCTTTTTCGACATCAACCCGGGCCAGCGCCGCGTGAAGCGCAAGAGCCGCTTCGAGCGTCATGTGCGCTTTTCGTTTGGCCCCGCCCTGCCCACGCTGCAGCTGGCCATGGAGCGCCTGCAGCACCTCGTGAAAACGCACGGCTAGCGGCGTGCATCTTCGTCGCCTGTCAGGCCGCGCGCTCGTCGCCGTCGTCATGCTGCATGGCGGCTGCGCCAGCGAGAAGCCGCTGGTGCGCTGGGAAGACGCCACCGAGACGGTGACCGTGCGCCCCGACAGCGACACCTTCGGCGGCCCCGACGCGGCCCAGGCGACGCCAAGACCGGCGACGCCAGAGATGCCGACGCCAGCGACGCCGACGACGCCAGCGACGCAGCCGACGCCTGCGACGCCGACGCCAGCGACGCCGCCCACGCCTCCCCGCCTGTCGAAGGCGGCCCAGCAGCGGCTCTCCGCCGAGGAGCGACGACAACAGGCGGCTGAAGCCAAGCGCCTCGCGGCTGAAGCCAGCGCCGAAGCCAAGCGCCTCGCGGCTGAAGCCCGCGCCGAAACCAAGCGCCTCGCCGCTGAAGCCCGCGCCAAAGCCATCGCCGATGCCAAGGCCGCCGCCGACGCCAAAGCCAGCGCCGACGCCAAGGCCATCGCCGACGCCAAAGCCATCGCCGATGCCAAGGCCATCGCCGACGCCAAGGCCAGCGCCGACGCCAAGGCCATCGCCGACGCCAAAGCCGCCGCCGACGCCAAGGCCAGCGCCGACGCCAAGGCCAGCGCCGACGCCAAGGCCA
>CAJBHN010000620.1 GCA_903952805.1 uncultured Myxococcales bacterium
GCCCACGAGACCGACGTCGGCGTCGTCGACCGCCGTGAAGATCTGGCGGACCTGCGCCGCCCGACACGCAGGCTGCGTCGAATGCGGGTGGCCGACAACGACGACGACCGTGCTGTCGCGCACGACGATCGGTCGGCTGCCGACGCTGAACCCCGGGTCGCAGACGACGCCGTCGACCTCGACGACGGGCGCGGTGCGATACGCCCCCGCCGGCCGCACCCGCCCAGCGCTGCGGACGCCGATGCACTCGTAGCCGTTGCGCTCGTCGCACGCGATGTCGTAGCCGTCGCCGAGCAGGCGACGCACTTGTGACGGTTCGCCGGCGCGGTGCACGGGGTGGCAGACCTTGGTCGCGTCGCCCTCGACGAAGCCGTCACACAGCGCGTCAGGCACGACCTCCTGCAACACGACCACGTCGGGAGCGAGCTGGGCGATCTGCTCAGCGATGCGTTGTTCCACGTCGACGTCGCAGAGCTTGTAGATGTAGTCGTCGCCGCACGACAGCTTCGCGTTGCCGACGTTTGCCTGCAGCACCGTGAACTCGATCGACGGCGGCAACGGCGGCGCGCACGTCGTCAGCCCGAGCCCGATTGGCAATGCCAGCCACGAAGCGCACTTCATACCGGCAGCATCGCGCGACTGCGCCACCAGCGCCACGTCGCCGTGGTGGCCGGTCAGGGCGGGGTCAAAATGAGGGCGAGGAGGTCGCCGACGGTGCGATGCGACTCCATGGCGTGACGGAGGGGCAGGGCATCATCAACGGTGTAGAGGCTGCGACGGCCGACGCGGAGTCTCTTGATGTAGCCGAGCTCCTCGAGCTCCGACAAAATCCGCTGAACAGCTCTCTCGGTGATGCCCACCCGCGTGGCGACATCGCGGACGCGGACGCCGACGTCAGCGGGGGCTTCAACCAGACAGAACAAGACGTGCGCGTGATTGGTCAGGAAGGTCCAGGCGAGCCTGGCTGGCACGGCGGTGGATGGCTCTGCGCCGTCCGTTTCGGCCTCGTTTCCCTCCATACAGCCTCCGAAACCGCGATATGCAGATCTTCACATGCATTACGGAATGAGCCTTTTCAAGGCATTATCGCGTTTGAAACCAGACGAGCATGACAGGTATGCTCAAGCATGTCATACATTTCATGTATTTTTCAGCATATGTCATCAGCGGCGGGTGGCACTGGCGGGCTGATGAGGTCGGACAAGCGCGGTGGGGAGCGTCGGGTGCCGCTCGTGCTGCTGGCGCTGTCGATGGTGCTGGGCCTGGTGGCCTGCAGTGAGCAGATCATTGAAACCCAGCAGCCCATCGGGGGCACCTGCCTCGCATGCCACGACGGCATTTCCGACATCCACCCCAAGTTCGCGCTGGCCTGCGTCGACTGCCACGGCGGCAACGATCAGGTGGCACTCCCGGCGGTCGTGAATGTGCGGGACCAGGAGTTGCTGCGGGCCTCCCATGTGCTGCCCCTGCAACCCGATCTGTGGTGGCCCAACGGCGTCGACGACGACAAAGACGGCCTCGTCGATGAGCAGGGTGAGTTCTTCGACGGCCGCGTCGTGGAGGAGGGCGCCCTCGCCGCCCACGCCCAACACGACAGCGAGCCCAACCGGGACCTCGACTACCTCCGCTTCTTGAATCCCGGGGACCTGCGGGTGGCGGGTGTCGGCTGCGGCAGCACCAACAAGAACGCCAATGCGGCGATGGTGTGCCATGCAGAGACGGTCTACGACGTGCGCCGCTCGATCATGAGTGTGCACTCCGGGGTGCCCGCTGGTGCGAACTACGGCAACGCCCAGCTCCCCAAGGCTGCCGACTTCGGCCCCGACTTCGCCAGCTCCGCCGACGGCGCGGCCTTCGACGCCCGCAATCCCCGCGTGGGCCGCGTCGGCTACGTCTTCAACTACGACGAGATCGACGCCGCCTACCTTGCCGGCGACAACCGCTTCGATCGCGACGCCCTCTTCGCCGGCGCCCGCGCCAACCAGGACCCCGATGACGACGAGATGATGGCCCGCGCCGCGCCGATGTTCGATCGCGCCGAACTCGATCCCTTTGCCCCACCCGACGGCTTCACGCGCAGCGGGCGCCCCGTGCAATTCTTTGAGCCCGGCAACCCCGACAACCGCGCCGTCGATGTGTTGATGCCCTTCCCCAGCAACGCCGGGCGGGTGTTTCCGCCGCCGGGCTCCCTCGCCGAACAACGGGTCAAGCGCATCCTCGGCCTCGGCGTCGTCGACCAGGTGGTTCGGCCATTTGATGGTGAGGAGATTTCCAATCCCGTCGACGCCGCGCTGCGGTCGTTCCGGGCGTTTCACTCGTTGAACTTCGGCGGCACCAACGACAACTTTGCCAACGTCGACTTCACCACGAGCCCCAACGCCGACGATCCGCCGCGCCCGTCACCTGGCGCCGTCGACCTTATCGGCCAGAACAATCCCTTTGGTCGCATGCGCCCCACCGGTTGCACCGCGTGTCACGTCGCCTACGCCAAAGACGGCCACAACAAGGAGCCCGTCGACCGCACCGTCGCCGACAATGGCCGCCAGGCCAGCACGGACCTGCCGTTTGGTATGCGCGCCGACCTCGGGGAGCGCGGCTACGCCGAGCGGCACGTCATCGACAAAGCCGTCCAGACCGAGACCTGTGCGTCGTGCCACGGCTTTGTGACCCGCATCGACTATGCCTTCAGCGGCGTGTGGGAGGTCGAGAGCGACTTCACCAACAACGTCGAGAAGATCATGACCATCGGGCCCTACGAATTCAAAACGCCCGACGGGACCCAGGTGCGGGTCTTTGACAACCTCGCCCGCTACACCGACGGCGCCATCGTCAACGACGGCGAAGGCGTCACCGAAGACGTCAACAACAACGGCGCCCTCGACGTCGGCGAAGACACCAACGTCAACGGCAAACTCGACATTCCCGATCGCGTGGCCCGCAGCGAGGCCTTCGACGGACGGCAGACGCGCATTGTCTACGGCGGCCACACTGGCGCCTCGCGTTTGATGGACATCCACTATGAGCGGGGCATGGGCTGTGTCGACTGCCACTCGGTGCAAGACATCCACGGCGACGGCAACATGTACGCGCGCAACTGGGACTTCATCGAGATCGAGTGCGATGACTGCCACGGCACGCCCTCGGCACGGGCGACGTTGAAGACCTCGGGGCCAAACGGCGGCAATGACCTCACGGCCTACACCACGCCGTTCGACAAGCCGTGGATGGAGGTCGACGGCGACGCTGTCATTCAGCACAGCCGGCAGAAGAAGGGCCTGCAGTGGACGGTGCCCCAGCTCAACACGCCCAAAGACGACGCCAGCCGCTATGCCCACTTCCAGCCCGCGGAGAGCGGTCCGGAACTCGATCGTCCCGACGAGGCCCGCGCCTTCGCTCACATCGCCGAGCCCGGCAAAAAGGGTGGCCTCGAGTGCTACGCGTGCCACTCGTCATGGCAGCCCAACTGCATGACCTGCCATATGCAGATGGACGTCGCCAAGCCCGTGCAACAGGTCTGGTACAACGACCAGAACATTGAAGAGGTGGCCTTCCAGCTCTTCAGCTACACGCGGTCGCCATTTTACATGGGCCGTTCCGGCGACATCGAAGGCAACAAGATCGCCCCCCATCGGTCGCTGATGGAACTGCACCTGTCGGTGGCGGCCGGCGGAACCACCATCGCCGACAACCTCATGTTCGCCACGTCGGGCAACCTCAGCTCTCAGGCGAGCAACCCGAACTTTCCCCACACGGTGCGCACCGCCGAGACCAAGGGGTGTCAGCGCTGCCACACGCTGGTCGACGAGCAGAACCGGGTGGCCAATGACCACCTCATCTCGGAGGCCGTCGGCGAAGGCACGGGCCGCTACCAGAACCTCGGCGACTGGGCGCTGGTGTCGACCGACGCCGGCTTCAGCCAGGTCGACCTCAAGGCCGAAATCCGCGGACCAAAGAACGTGTGGCCCGGCTTCTTGATGAGCGCCGACAACGTCCGCCGCGTCGACACCAGCTTCGTCGACACCCGTGAGGTGCTGTTGACCCGCGGCGTCTCCTACCAAAATGGCAGTGGCGACGTCGCCGACATCGCGGTGGTGGCCCACGCCGACGGCTTGTCCTTCGTCGACGTCTTTGGCCGCGACAACGCCGGCTATCCACCGACGGAGCTTGGGCGCCTGGTGCGCTTTGGACCGATGGTGGCCATTGAC
>CAJBHN010000621.1 GCA_903952805.1 uncultured Myxococcales bacterium
CGCCAGTGCGGCCCTGGCACTGCTGGTGCGCGGCGGTCCGGTCGACCCCGTCGACCCCGTCGACCCCGTCGACCCCGTCGACCCCGTCGACCCCGTCGACCCTGATGACAGCTTCGAAGACAACGACACAGGCCCCGCCGCCCGGCGGGTGCGCTGCGGCGACGACCTCTCCCTCATCGCCCGGCCCCGGGACCAGGATTGGTACTTTGTCGACGTCGATACCGGTCCGCTGGCGCTCTCCATCAATGGTGCGCAGACCGACCTCGACCTGTACCTCGTGCGGAACGACACCGAGATTGTGCTGCGAAGCGAAGGCAGCACGGGGATCGAAGCGTTGAATGCCGAGGTCACGCAACAGCAGCGCCTGCAGATTCTCGTCAATCCATTCGCCGACGCCACCACCGCCGCCACCGGCCCCTACACGCTCACGCTGCGCTGCACTGCGGCCGCCGATACGCCCCCTCCCGATCCAGTTGACCCGTCGGGCGAGGGCGAAGGCGAAGGAGAGGGCGAGGGAGAAGGCGAGGGCGAGGGCGAGGGCGAGGGCGACGGCGACGTTGGCGCTGTGGCGGCTCCGCTGGCGGCCGGCGGTTGTGCCAGCAGCCCCGACGACGACGTCACACCGCTGGGCCTTGCGTTGCTGGTCGCTGTGCGACGGCGACGCCGCCGCTGACATCCAAGCCCAGCGCTCGTGTCGCAGACGTCCTGGGCGCAGACTTCCAAAGGGACCCGTGCATCGTCGTGTCTTCCTGAAATTCGCTGTTGCCGGCGCCGTCGTTGGAACCGCCGGGGTCGGTGCGGGCGTCAACGCCATTCAACCCAGAGCGGGCTGGCTGGTGCCCGACGGGCCACGCACCCGGGTCGATCCCGCCAGGGCTCCCAGGGTCGTCGTCGTCGGTGGCGGTCTGGCCGGCCTCAGTGCCGCCACCGTACTGCGCGAGAGGGGGGTCCCCGTCACGCTTTTGGAGGCCGCTCCCCACCTGGGGGGCAAGGTCGGGGGCTGGACCACCCGGGTGGGCGCCGACACCGTCAGCGTCGAACATGGCTTTCATGGTTACTTCCACCAATACGCCAACTTGCGTGGCTTGCTGACCAAAGCCGGCGCCTTCGACGGCGACGCCTTCGCCCCCGCCGGCAGCTACCCCATCGCCTTTCGCGACAAGCCCACCGAGGTCTTTGGAACCCAGACCACGCTGTTTCCCCTCAACTTGCTCGACGTCATTCGCAGCTCTCCCTCGCTGCGCTTTCTGGAATTCCGCCACGCCGATCAACTGCTGGAGCTGGCCCGCTACGACGGCCTGAAAACCTGGGCCAAATTCGACGACATCGACTTCGCCAGCTGGACGAAACAGGCGCGGGTTCCCCAGGCCATGATCGATTTGATTCTGCGTCCCTTCGGCGAGACCACGCTGAACCGGATGGAGAAGCTGTCGACGGCAGAGGCCCTGAAGTTCTTCCACTTCTACTTCACCGGCTCCCCCACCGGGCTGGGCTTCGACCTCGGCCAGAAAGACAGCATGGCGGCGGTGGTGACGCCGCTGGCGACGCGCCTGCAGGCGCTCGGCGGCGTCGTGCGGACCCAAGCGCGCATCTCGACGCTCACCTCCAGCAACGGGCGCGTCGACGGCGTGGTCGTCGGCGAGGCCGGCCGCGTCGCCGTCGTCGACG
>CAJBHN010000622.1 GCA_903952805.1 uncultured Myxococcales bacterium
CCAATGGTCACACCATCGACGCGTTCGTCCAGGAAGATTGCCTCACCGACGCGGAAGCTGCGCACGAACTCTTTCGGGTCTGAGCGCAAGATGAGCGCAGGTCTCTTCGCCATGTCCCCTCCGATTCTTCAGCAGTGAACGCACGAATGTGCGACACGCGAATCGTGTGGTCGAGGAACCGAGTTTAGCGAGGGTCCTCGACCCACTGCGCACATTCGACGTTGGCTGGACGGGCTTGCGCCACCCGAGATGTTGAGGTTGTTGAACGATCCGGGTGTTCTGCCGGTTTTGCTTGGGCAAGACCAGCGCGCTAGCGTGACGCCATGGCGTCAAGGAGAAGCGATCAAGACATCATCGAGCAGGTCGTGCGCGAGCTGGCAGCCGCCGGCGAGGTGTTTACCGGCGAGCCGCCGCCCCCAGAAGCGACGCAGGAAGGGTTTCCGACACCAGAACACCCGCCCCGCGCGCAGCTGAGCGAGGCAGATGCGAAGCGCGCCATCGCCGTCTTCGGCCAGCGAGCCTTCGACGCCCTGGGTGCCGTGCGGGGCGATGCCCTCCGGATATGCGGTGACGATTTCGTGTGCTGGGTAGAACGGACGGAGGTGCCCAAAGACATCAGACCAGCAATCCCTTTTGTGTGCCCAATCGTCTTTGACGGGCGGGTCTGGCACGACGTCCTTCCAGGCCCCGACCGACTCGGGACCGTACTTGCGACCCTCGCTCTCGCGCTCGACGACCGGCTGGTGCGCGAGAGCGTGCTGCGCGCCTGTGACGCGCTCGTCGGACCCGCCATCCGCACGGAGGCCGCGGCCGTGAGCCTCACCCAAACCCGTCCCGAGGAAAGTCACTACGCACGGGCTCCGCGAGCCGCGCCCGCCGAAGTGACAAAGCACTTCGAGCCCCCCCACGTCGCTGGCCGCGCCTTCACGTTCTGCGCGAACCTTGTCTACGACCCGGTCACCTACGCGCCCTCGTTCCTCCGCCTCACCCTCGACCTCGACACGGTGAAGCTCAGTGTGGAGCGGCTCTGTCGTGGGCGGGACCCCGGCGTCGAGTTCATGCTCAGGGGCCGGCCGCTCGTTGCTGAGGACGGTCGCGCCCTTCACGCCCCGCTGCGTGGGCCGTCCTCCTCAGGGCATCCCGCGGTGAGGGCGTGGCGCGAGGCCGCCGCCGCAGAGCACGCCTCGATCGCCTCCTTCGCCCGCGCCACCCTTGAGCTCATGGCGGTCGGCGCGCCGCTCTCTCTGGTGGCGCGGAGTCATCAGGCCGCACTCGACGAGGTCCGCCACGCCCGCCTCTCCCTCGCCGTCGCTCGCCGCCTGGCGGGCGACGAGTCCGCCCTCGCCGCCATGGACGATATCGACGACAGCGGCGTCACCAGCGAGACCGATGACTGCGCCTTCGGTCCGTTGCCGGTCGCGTCTCCCCGCGTCAGCGCTGGCCCCCAAACCTCTTCGCTCGCGCTCGTGGCAACCACGACGCTGGTGGAGGCCGCCGTCCCCGAGACCCTTGCGGCACTGGCCGCCGGCGTCGCCGCCCGCCGCTGTCGCCATGCCGACGTCCGCGCCGCGCTCGACGAGATCCACGCCGACGAGACCCGCCATGCCGCGCTCGCCTGGGACATCGTCGACTGGTGTGTCGTGAGGGACAACGACGCCCGCGCCGCAGTGGCCGCCCTCGCGGCGACCATCGCCCCGCCCGGGCTACGGGTGTCGACGGTCGAGAGCGATGACGACGGCCAGCTCAGCGCTGCGACCGAGCAGAGGTGCTTTGGGGTCGCGTTTCATGAGGCCGTGCTGCCGCGGTTGCGCGGGTTGATGGAGCGCCGCTGATATCACCCCTATAAGTGTCGGCATCGATGTTAAGGTTGTGGCGGTTCTGCTCGAAGCGCTCGACGAGGGCCGTGATGCTGGCGGCGCTGGGCAAGCCTGCTCCCATTCTCTGTATGGCCCATTTGTCGTGACTATTGTCGACGCCGGTTGGTGTCGCTGGGCGATGATGATGTCGTAAGGCGCATCGCCAGCTCGAGTGTCTTGGGGCAGGTACCCCAGCCCGTAGAGGGCAGCGTTCACTCGGGCAGCTACGGAAGCTGCGAGGCTCGGCCGGTTCGAGGCTCTCCGCGATTGCATCGATAGCGAAGGCGAGCCATCTCCAACAAAGCCATTGCGCGCACCACAAAAACTGTGGTGCTTCAACTGTTCGGCGTTTGCCGCCGGCACTGCTCAGCGACGAGAACGAAACGAAAAAGCGGGCGGGCCTGTTTCCAGTTGCTCAAAGGCAAGCCCTTCCAGCCAACGTTGAGCACTGCCGACACCGGCGCGCAGACCGCTCAGACTGCCACGAACCCAAGCGGGTCACGACGTCATAATGGCGCCGGTGTCTCCCGGTGAGGTGTGCCGCGAAGCGGCTCCCTCATCGGGAGCTTTGCGGCAGTGCTTTGTTCGCGGGCACGCCGCACGGACTCATCCGCGCCGTTGTTCGAACTGCTTCAACAATCGCTCGGCTTCCGAGATAGGTGTGTTCTCCTCAACGAACGCATCAACGTCCGCTAACTTGCTCGGCCGAAAACCGGGGCCACAGCAGCCGCACGAGTGATAGGTGAAGCCGGCCCGATACAGAAGCGCAACCTTCTGCCATTGCTTCACGTCGGAGCGAGGGGGCGCTTTGAAATCCAGGCCCATATCGCGCATCGGCCCACGGCAATCTGGACAAACAATGACGCGCTCCGGCGACGCGGTCGCCCCCTCCTCAGCAGCGCGCCGGAAGACCTTCCGGCAATCGAAGCAGGCGAAGTGGTTCTTGTAAGGGCCGTACTCGGCGTAGCGACACATGGCTCCCTCGACTAACTCCCTCGACGATCCAACTTAACGTCTGAAACGAAGAGGCTTCTTGCCGTCGGGGCCCGACAATACTGCTGCTGCCCTCGACAAAGTCAAAGGCGGGCCACGTCGGCAAGAACACTCGTTGAACGAAACCGCGCCACGCTATGGGGATTCTAACCGGAACCTGCCCCGAA
>CAJBHN010000623.1 GCA_903952805.1 uncultured Myxococcales bacterium
CTTCAGGATCGAGATCTCCTTGGACTTCTCGATGACAAAGATGATGACGACGGCGGCGATCAAGAAGCTGGCGACGATGACGATGAAGTTGAGGATGATGAACATCGCGATCTTCTCGAGCTTGAGAGCCGAAAACAGATTGCGGTTCATCTCCATCCAATCCTTGGTGCGGTAGGGATACCCGCCGATGACGCCCATGATGTTCTTGGCGACGTTTTGCACGTCGTCGATGTCATTGAGGCGGTACTCGACCCCCGTCACCGAGCCCTTGAGGGTCAGGAAGTCCTGGGACTCACGCAGGTCGATGTAGATGAACTTGGAGTCGTACTCGTACATGCCCGAGTAGAACGTCGCCGCCACCCGGAAGGCACGAGCCTTGGGAACGGGCCCCGTGGGCCCGAGGTCGCCCAGGGGCGACACAACGTTCAGCACGTCGCCGACAAAGACCTTCAGGTTCTTGGCCATCTCGACGCCGATGACGACACCAGGCATCGCTTTGTCGGAACCGGGCGTGGGCACACCGCCGACGCCGCCGGCGGCCCGGGCGATGGCGTCGTCGATGGCTTGATCGGGCTTGCGGGGCTCGCCATTGCTGCCGCCCGGGCCGCTCAACGACGCGGGCACTGGAATCTCGGCCGGGTTGGCGAGGTGGAGCAGGCTGCCCTTGGTGATGTTCTTGCTGAGGTCGGTGACGCTGTCGATGGTCGCGATGTCGATGCCTTTGAGCAGCGCTCCCGAGACGTTGACCTCTGACGACACCATCACTTCGCTGAGCACAAATGGGCTGGCGCCCGCCACCCCGCCCACGCCGGCGCTCTTCTTCACGACGTCGTCGTATTCGACGAAATCACTGCCATATTTGAGCACCAGCAAATGGGCGTTGGCGCCAAAGATCTTGGAGCGGAGGTCGGACGAAAAGCCGTTCATCACGCTCATGACGACGACCATGGCCATCGTGCCGACGGCGACTGCCAGAATCGATATGACCGTAATGGTGCCAACGACGTCGCCACCCTTGCCCATCAAGAAACGCCGACCGATGAAGCCCTCGTAACCCCAGCCCGTGTCGAGCTCGCCGTCGCCGCAAAACAAGAAGCCAAACGACCCGCCCAGGATCAACGATAGCCCGAGCAACAACAACGCCGACAACAGGATGACGGCGAAGTAGGCCGCCGCCGTGCCGTAGGTGAACAACGACGTCACCGACGACGAAAACAGCACCGGCCCCGAGGAGACAAACGCCGTGACCCACAGCGCTTCCAGGAACGCCACCCGCCGCGCGATGAGGGCCATGACGAAGCCGCCAATCACGCCGCCGACGATGAGGCCGATGGCGAGCGCCATTTGGACGGGCTCACCGCTCAAGCCATCGACCTTGGTGGTGTAGCCCCAGGCGACACCACAGCACACAGAGACGATGGCGACGCCGGCCACCACCGCGAGGGGGTGCAGACCACCTTCGGCCCCGGGCTTGAAGAAGCCGCCATTTCGAGCCTGCACCGCCGGAGGCATGTGCAGCAGCGCGTAGCCAACGGCCAGCGGTGCCGCGAGCAC
>CAJBHN010000624.1 GCA_903952805.1 uncultured Myxococcales bacterium
ATTGTTACATTTTGTGTGTCACAGTCTGCCTCATCTTGTTCAAGACTCGTCTTGGCGTCTCACTTAACTGTACACTTGACAACGAAGCACAATCATTTCTTGGCCGATGACGACGACGACGACGTCGACGACCACGACGACGACGACGACGACGACGACGACGCCTCGGCCCGCGATCGCGGACTCCCAGCGTCCCCATCGGGTGCGTCGGCCCGGCGACGGCGGTGACGTCGTCGAGGCGAAGGACGGCCCCCTGCCCCACAGCCCGGGCGACCGACGACCCTGAGCACGTCAGCCCGTCAGCCCGTCAGCCCGTCAGCAGCAACTTCTTGCCGTGAAACGTCATCTGGGCCTTCTCGAGGCCGTCGGCCATCAGGACCTCGACGGCGTCGGCGCAGTGCTCGACCACGATCCTGGCGTCGTCGAGGTCCTTGCCCTTGAACGCGCCCAGCACATGACCGACGACGCCACTGCGAGGCTCGACGACGGCGCCCTCGGGCGCCTTGCTGCGGGGATGGCCGATGCCAGCACGGATGCGCAGGTAGTTTGGACCGATGCAGCCATCGATGGACTTCAAGCCATTATGGCCGCCGGGTGAGCCCCCACGCTTGATCTTCATCTGGCCGAATTCGAGGTCAAGGTCGTCGTGGACGACGACGATATGCTCGAGGGCAATCTTGAAGAACGCCATCGTGGGCTGCACCGATTGGCCCGATAGATTCATGAAGGTCTGCGGCTTGAGCAGCACCGTCGACGAGCCCTTGATGGTGCACTGACCAAGCTCACCCTTGAACTTGGCGCCAAAGCTCGCCCGGTGCCGACGTGCCAGCGCGTCGACGACGAGAAAGCCGATGTTGTGACGCGTGAGTTCATACTCCCGTCCCGGATTGCCAAGGCCAACCACCATCCACATGGGCGCCGGTCTGTCGTCGTCGACGGCCAGGGTCAACGGCCGTCAGGCGTCCGTGATCAGGATCGACGCCGCCAGCGGATGCTCAATGCAGTCGAGGGCGGTGCCGTCTTCCCAGGCCAGCATGACGAAGTCGGCGTCGTCGTCGAGGGCGATGATCGGGTGGTGCCACACGCCGACGCCATACGAGATGCCCTGCCCCGGTCCGCACACGAAGGCCCGCAGGCCAGACACATCGGGGCCGCCGTCGGGCGCCGTCGGAGCAACGACGACGAGAAAGCGACGGCACACCATCGGGATGAAGGTCTGGGTCGAGCACGGGTGCCGCTCGAGCAGCCGCACCGCAAACGGCAGGGCCTTCTTCGTCGAGCGAAACACCGCCAGATTGGGGGCGGCGTCGTCGCGGGTGCTCACCAGGGACGCGCAGCGATCGAAGCGCACAGCGGTGCCCTGGTTCGCCGACGACCCGGCCTGCAGCCCCGCCGACACCACCGCGCCAAACGGCGCAAACGCCGCCATCGACAACGGCTGCGCCGTCAGCGACGACGAAGACGACGACGACATCGATGCCGACATCAGGAGCCCCGGTAGGTCGAATAGCCAAACGGGTTCAAGAGCAGGGGCACATGGTAGTGCTCAGCGGCGCTCTTGACGACGAAGGAGACTTCCACCTGCGGGTAGAAGGCCTCCTGGCCGAGGCCCTGAAAGTACTCGCCGACAGCGAAGCGCAGCGTGTAGAGACCGGTGTCGGGCTGCCCCTCGACGAGGCCCTTCACGCGACCATCGGCGTCGGTGACGCCGACGTTGACGACGCTCCGGCCGCCGCCCGCTTGTTCGCGCAGCAGCGTGACGGCGACGCCGTGGGCGGGACGGCCGCGGCTGGTGTCGAGGATGTGGGTCGAGATTCCCATGACTCAGGCTCCCTTGTTCATCGCGCTCTTGAGCCATTTTTCCAGGCGCAGCCGCGTGATCTGCATTTGTTCGCGAGCAGCGCGATCGAGTTCCACCGACGTCGAATTGTCGATGCGGCTCTCCAGCAGCGACAGCAACTGGGCCGCGTTCTTGCCGCTGGCACACACGATGTAGATGAAACCGTGGACCTCCAAATAGCGGGCATTCAGCGCCGCCAATCGCTCGCCGACGTCGACGGTGGCGTTGGTGACACCAGCCTGCTCCCCGGTCGACCACGACGCCGACTGGACAGTGGCCGTGACGGCCTTTTTCTGTTCGCCAATCTGCGGATGCGCCGCAAAGGCTTCACGCCAGTCGCTTTCGCCCAGGCCCCACCAGGCCCCCTCGGCGGCCTTTATCAACGAGCGAACACTCTTGTACGGACGATGCGCTCCCATCGTTTTGGCCCACGCCGTCGAACCGCACAACGACAGCAGCACCTCATTGGCCGTCGTGGCGGCGAGGCCATTGAAGTCCGCGAGGGCCGCGGCTTCGGCGACGGTGTCGGTCG
Source organism: uncultured Myxococcales bacterium (assembly GCA_903952805.1). GTDB lineage: Bacteria > Myxococcota > UBA727 > UBA727 > VGSZ01 > VGSZ01. Next base: position 2,373 of record CAJBHN010000624.1, read on the forward strand.
CGTGACCAAACACCCGCAAGCGGTTGACGCCGCCATGGGGGAAGATGTGGACCCGCAGATGGGTCGCCACCATGGGCCGCTCGGGTTCGAGCAGGTGACGGCGGTGCTGCACCAGCGGCGTCTGGTGCACCAACACCGGCCAGGTGCCGAGGCTGCGCAGGCGCTCCATGCCGGGAGCGTCGTCGTCGAGGACCTCGACCATGACGGCCTGGGGCGCGTTGCCCTTGAAAAACGCGGTGTCGAGTTCGATGCGTTCCACCACGCCACGACGGCCGAGTTTGATGACGCACCAATCAGAGCCCGGCGTGCGACGACGCATGGTTTCCCAGCCGTCGCCCATATTCACGCCGCGGCCAGGCAGCAGCAGGTTTGACGGTGGGCCAAAGAACTCGTCGGACACGGCGGCAACGGTACCGCCGCTCTCGACGGCAGCGAGGTCGATGACGCCGTTGCGCCAAAACAGATTGTCGTCGGGGAGCACGGTGCCAAACACGCGCAGACGGGCGACGCCGCCGTCGGGGTAGATGTGCAGCCGCAGGTGCGTCGCGCGCGCCGACGGCTCGGGCAGATGCACGAGGTTCTCCATATTGGGCTTCACCGCGGTATGCGCGACGACGGTGTGCCAATCGGTGCGGGCCAGCAGTTCGTCGGGCGTCGACGTCGCTGGCGCTTGCAGGCCCTCGATCATGACGTGGGTCGGGGCATTGCCGCGAAAATGGGTGGTGTCGACGACGACGCCGTGGATGGCGCCGGCGGTGCCAAGGCGGATGATGCAGGCGTCGTGGCCGGGGCCACGCATGCGCTGGGACTCCCAGCCATCCATCCACTTGCCCTTGTCGGTGTAGCGGTTGGCGTCCCAATGGGGGGCGTCGGGACGGATGAGGTTTTCCTTCTCGGCAAAGAACTCATCCGACGACCACAGCACGAAGGTCCCGGTCAGGTCTTCCGCGAGGTTGACGAGGTGGGCGAAGTCGGCGGGCGGCTTCTGGCGTGAGGTCGACATGGGCACTCCTTGGTCAGCGGATGACGAGCGGTGTACCCCACAGCGCCGCAACAGGCACCTGCAGGCCCGCTCCCTGATTGTTCAGCGGGGGGTGGCGACGAAGCTGCCGCCGGGTCGACTGGCGAGCCCCTCGGCCCGATGCCAGGCGACGCGACCGCCGACGATGGTGGCCTTGACGACGCCGTCGAGGGTGCGCCCGCCCCACGGGGTGATGTGGTGCTTGTGCTTGAGGACGTCTGGGTCGACGGTGAACGAGGCCCCGTCGTCCCACACGACGAGGTCGGCGTCGTAGCCGGCGGCAATGCGCCCCTTGCGATGCCCGAGGCCGGCGAGGGTGGCGGTGTTTTCGCTGTGCAGGCGCACCATCTGCTCGACGCCGATGCCGCGGGCCCTGGCCTGCGTCCACAGCGCGCTGAGCCCCAGCTGCAGCCCAGCGATGCCCCCCCACGCGGCCATGAACGACCCCTGATCGACGCCGCCAGCGAGCTTTTTGAGCTGGGGTGTGCAGGGAGAATGGTCGCTGACCACCATCGAGATGGTGCCGTCGGCAATGCCCGCCCACAGGGCCTCGCGGTTGCTCGCCTCACGAATGGGGGGTGCACATTTGAACGGCGTATCGCCGTCGCCAATCTCCTCGGCGGCAAAGGTCAGGTAGTGCAGACACGTTTCGGCGGTGATGCGCACGCCGCGGGCCTGGGCGGCCTTCAGCAGCGGCAGCGCCGTCGAGGACGACAAATGAACGATGTGGGCCGGGCAGCGATGTTTCTCCGACAACGCGATGATCATCGCGATGGCGTCGTCCTCGGCGGATTTCGGACGGGAGCGCAGGTAGGTGGCGTACGCGCGGGGATCGCTCCCATCGGCCTTGAGCGCGGCTTCGGCGACGTCGAGGGGGCCGGGAGCCTCGGCGTGCACCAGCAGGGTCGTGCCGGTGTCGCGCAAGATGGGCATGGCGATGTCGAGGTCGGCAGCGACGACGTGGGGGAATTCGTCGACCCCCGACGGGCACGTGAAGCATTTGCAGCCGGGCACCCCAAAACGAGCCAAGCCCGGCAACTCCGCGGCGTTGCCGGGGATGACGCCGCCCCAAAAGGCGACGTCGACGAAGAGTTGGTCCCGCAGCACGTCCTGCTTGCGCTCGGCATTGTCCCTCGACGTCGTGGCGGGAATGCAGTTCAGCGGCATGTCGACGACGGTGGTGATGCCACCGGCCGCCGCCGCCTGCGTCGCCGACATGAACCCCTCCCACTCGGTGCGACCGGGCTCGTTGATGTGCACATGGCTGTCGACGACGCCGGGGGTCACGAACAGGTCGCCGGCCTCGACGCGCGTGTAGCCGCCGCCGACAAAATCCCACGGCGCCACCTCGACGATGCGACCGTCTTTGACGACGACGGCGGCGGCCATGATCCCGTCGGGCGTGACCACCCGGCGCGAACGCAACACGAAGGTGCGGGTGGCGGGAAACTGCAACTCGGACGACATGGGCAACCTCGCGATGACAGTCGAGCGGTCCATGCCAGTTTGGCCCGCCGCCGGCGAGGTGGACGCGGGGTGCGACATCACCCGACACGGCACAGCCAATCGGATTCCAACGATCAATCGTGCCTTTGCGTGTCGACGCCATGTCCCGGTGCTGCGTGTTGTGGTCGACGGCGCCGGCGATAGGCTCTCCACCTGCATGATGAAAAGCATTCACGCCCTTTCGCTGTCGATGGCCTCCCTGCTGCTGTGGGCCTGCCCCACGGGTCCCGGAACCGATCCCGGCGACGGCGCCAGCGAGGGCGAAGGCGAGGGCGAAGGCGAAGGCGAAGGCGA
>CAJBHN010000625.1 GCA_903952805.1 uncultured Myxococcales bacterium
CGCTGTCGGTGCAGGTGCAGGTGACGCCACCAACGCAACCAGGGCGGCCGACGCAGGCGCTGGCCTGGGTGCACAGCCGGGCCTCGGGATTTGGATCGAAGCATTGGTCGGTGAAGGCGTTGCACTGGAACGCTTCGCATTGGTCCGTCGGCGTCAGGGGCCCACGGGGGCAGTCGGTGCCGGCGCTGCAGCTGGTCCCGGCGGGCACGCACAGGCCGTCGGTGCAGACTTCGCCCGGGTCGCAGTCACATTTGCTGGCACATTCGGCGGCGCTGACCTGGCAGACGCCCACGCGGCAGACCTCGCCGGTGGCGCAGGCGCTGGAGTCACGGCAGCCAACGGCGCAGGTGCCGTTGGCGTCGCAGAACGTGCGGACGTCGGGGCAGGCTTCGTCGACGCCATTGCAGACGTAGACGCAGACGCCGTCGCAGCGCACGGTCTGGGCGGTGGCGTTGGCATCGGCAGCCAGGCACTCGCTGATGTCGGAGCAGACGGTGAGCTGTGGGCCGGGATCGGGGCCGGCGTCGGGACCGGCGTCAATGACGGGGCGGGGGCATCCGGCCAGGGCGAGGGCGGACAGCACTGAAATCCACAAGGCGCGGCAGGACATTCCCGACTCCGATGATGGCGAAGCGACGGCGACGCAACAGCAGAGGTGTGCTTCCTGCCGGCCCGGCTGTCAAAGTGGGTCGGGGATGACGCAGTGCATCACGCGCGACCAGCAGCCCTCGCCAACGCTGTCGCTCAGCTGGCGCCACGGCCGGTCAGCACCACCGGGAAGGTTTTCAAGATCAGCTCCATGTCGATCTTCAGATTCCAGGTGTCGACGTATTTGAGGTCGAGCTGCATCCACTCGTCGAAGCCAATCTCGTTGCGACCGCCGACCTGCCAGTAGCAGGTGAGTCCAGGGCGCACGCTGAGGCGACGTCGTTGCCACACCTTGTACAGGGCGACCTCGCGGGGCACCGCCGGTCGTGGGCCGACGATGGTCATGTCGCCGCGCAGGATGTTGATGAGTTGGGGCAGCTCATCGATGGAGAATTTGCGGATGAAGCGCCCGATGGCGGTGATGCGGGGGTCGTTTTTCATCTTGAAGACGACGCCACCCTGCATTTCGTTTTGGGCCAGCAGCTTGTCCTTCATGGCGTCGGCGTTGACGACCATCGAGCGAAACTTGAGCATGTCAAAGATGGCGCCGTGCAGACCCACGCGCTGCTGCTTGAAAAATATGGGCCCACCGTCGGCCTTGATGAGCAGGGCCACGGCCAACAGCAACGGCGACAACACCAGCAGCGCCATCGCCGACGCGACGATGTCAAACATGCGCTTCAACGCGTATTGCATGGGGCGGATGTCGGTCGAGAGGTAGTGCAGGAAGCCGTCGTTGGTGCCGTCGCTGCCGCCCAACAGGCGGGCCCTCTCAAATGACATGGCATGCAGGGGCAGCGCGAACGGTTGACCCACCTCTTCGCAGGCCCGGACGATTTCCTGCATCTCGTGGCCATGCACCAGGGTCCGGCCGGCGATGTAGACCTCGGCGACGCTGCGCTTGGCAAGGACGTCCAGCACCTCACCGGCCCGCCCAAGGATGGGCGCCTTGAGGCCGCGATGGGCCACCTCGCCTTCGAAGGCCAGAAAACCCACGACCCGTCGTCGACGCAACAGCGGCGCGTCCTCGTGGCCCGTCAGGGCATGCCAGGTGGCGACGCCGACGGGGCCGGTGCCGACCACAAGCACGTCGTCGACGGGGTCGCCGATGACCTTGAGCGGCGAGAACACCACATATCGCCCCGCCACCATCCACGCGAAGCAAATCACGCCAAAACCGGTGACGGAAAAGGCGGCCTGTTCGGGCACGCCCACCCTCTCCCACACAAATAGAATCAACGACGTGACGATGACCATCAAGATGGTCAACGCCGCCTGATCCTGCGTGGTTCGAGGGGTGGCAGGCGAATACAGGCGCAGGGCACCGGCCCCCACCAACCAGGTGCTGGCCCCGATGAGAATCAGCGTCGTGTAGCGGGGGTCGTTGGCGACGACGGTGCGCGTGGCCAACCAGGCGCCCATGACGACGACCATCGCGTCGTACACGACGTTGAGCTTGGCAGGCCATCCGGGCGTGAGCTGGTCGAGTTGGGCCACCGCCCATCGATAGCACAGCGCGTGGCGCAAGCGGCCTGGCGTCCTCGACTCCTGCTGCCTCGACCACCGCGGCCTCGACCACCGCGGCCTCGACCCTTGCGGCATCGTCCCCTGCGTGTCGACCTGTGCCAACCCGCCCGCCGGGCTGTTGTTGGCGCCCAAACGCACTGCTACGCCGGCTGCATGGTTGCCCGTGTCGCTGAACCCGCCGATCTCAACGCTCCTGCTGCTGCGGCTGCCCCTGCTGGCCAGGAGCACACGCACGCCCACGCCCATGAGCACAAGAACCCGCTGCTGGAAAACAGCGAACCCGAGAGCGCCTACCGCCTGCATCGCCGCTTCGACCGCCTGGGTCGCCTGCTGGGCGACGGCGCCGTCGGCCGCTTGATGGATGCCCGCGTCGTCGTCTTTGGCATCGGCGGCGTCGGCAGCTTTGCCGCCGAGAGCCTGGCCCGCAGCGCCATCGGCCATCTGATGCTGGTCGATTTTGACGACGTCTGCGTCACCAACGCCAACCGGCAATTGCCGGCGTTGATGGGCAACATCGGTAAGCCCAAGGTGTGGATCATGCGGGACCGCCTGCGCCTCATCAATCCTTCCGCCCAGATCGAGAGCAAGCGCGCGTTTTACAACGCCGCTCGCGCCGACGAACTGCTGACGCCGCCTCCCGGATGGGGTGGAGGCTACGACTTCGTCGTCGACGCCATCGACAACATGACCGCCAAAGCCCACCTGCTGGCCGAGTGTCGTCGTCGGGGCATCCCCATCGTCAGCTCGATGGGCGCCGCCGGCAAGCTCGACCCGATGCAGCTGCGCACCGCCGACCTCGCCGACGCGACCGTGTGTCCGCTGGCTCGTGAGCTGCGTTCCATCTTGCGAAAAAAGCACGACTTCCCCCTCGAGGGACCCATGGGCATCCCCGTCGTCTATTCGACGGAGCATCGCCATTGGCCCAAGGAACTCACCTACGACAAGGGCGAAGGATTTTCGTGCGTGTGCCCCAAGGGCGACGAAGAAGTGAAGGAAGTGCGGGAGAATCTGCACTCCTGCGACGAGAAGACCCTCATCGACGGCACCGTCAGCTACGTCACTGGTGCCTTCGGGCTCGGCTGCGCGTCGGTCGTCGTCAACACGCTGACCGACACCATCCGCGAGCAGGCCGCCCGAGCCCGCTCCAAGTTCGACACCGCCAAAACCTGAGCTGCTGTCGGCCAGCGCCCAGGGGCGTTGCCGCCTTCCCGCTGTGGCCCCGTGGGGCCCAAGGACATTCCATGAGCGACCTGCTGGTCTCGACCGACGACGGCGTCTGCACCATCACCTTCAACCGCCCGGCCCGCAAAAACGCGTTGACGGTGGCCATGTACCAATCAGCCGCCGCCGCCCTCACGGCCGCCGCTGTCGACGCCAACACGCGGGTCGTGCTCATCACGGGGGCTGGCGAGAGCTTCACGTCGGGCAATGACGTCGCCGACTTCATGGCCACCCCGCCGACGGGACAAGACTCGCCGGTCTTTCAGTTCCTGCTGGC